>NZ_KV838082.1:202935-207345 GCF_001838645.1 Neisseria sp. HMSC70E02
TTGTCCTGATTTAAAGTTAATCCACTATAAATAAGAGAAGCCATAGGTTAACTTGTTAACATTTTGCGCTTATTTGCGCCGTCTTTCAAGTTTGGCGGCGAATGGCAAAAGGTCGTCTGAAAACGTTTTTCAGACGACCTTTTGCAATCGTTCCAAGCTTTATTGATAGACCCGCCCGTCGTGTTCCAGCCAGCCGTCGGCATGGCGGCCTGCGGGGTCGTGGTGCGTCCAATGGAGGACGCCGCCCTGCTCCGACCATTCATATTCGCCGTAGAAGCCGACTTTATCGCCTTTTTTCAGGCCTTTGATTTTGTCGGCGAGGTCGATGTTGTGCGCCACTAAAAGCGTTTGCCCGCTGGACAGTTTCAAGATAAACCGCTGATGGCGCGTGCCTTGGTTGTCGTCGGGCAGCGTTTTGAGAACGGTACCCGCGCCTTTCACCTGAATATCACTTTGTTGGTCTTCAAAGGCTTGCTGCAATATTTGTTCCGCACTGCCCTGCCCTGCTTGGCGTTCGGACTTCGACTGCTTCGGTTGCGATTTTTTGGATTCAGACTGCTCAGACTGAGGCTG
The DNA here is from genome assembly GCF_001838645.1 of Neisseria sp. HMSC70E02. Classification (NCBI taxonomy): domain Bacteria; kingdom Pseudomonadati; phylum Pseudomonadota; class Betaproteobacteria; order Neisseriales; family Neisseriaceae; genus Neisseria; species Neisseria sp. HMSC70E02. The sequence goes on from NZ_KV838082.1 coordinate 203,509, forward strand.
CTCGGATTGGCGTTTTCCCGCTTGGGTTTGGGGCTGCGTTTGGGTTGGTACGGCATCCGTTGCCTGACCCTGCCGCCCCTGCTGCATTTTTTGATAACCGACTACCACGGCGGCAACAATCAGTATCCAAATCCATTTGTTTTTGTTCATAAAATCCACGCCCAAAAAAATGCCCGACGGTTCATCGGGCATAAATTATTTGAAAGGAGTTAAATCACGATAACGTGAGCCGCCATTATATACAAAACCGGCGGAAAAATCAGCATTTTCAGTCCGATACCTGAAGCGGCGGCTGCGTTATCACGCTTTTTTGTTTCCCTGACTGTATTTCATTTCGTATTTGATGTCGTTCAGGATTTTTTTCACGTTGTAATCCAAAAGCTGTTCTACCAAATCGGGCGCCTGTTCGCTGAGAGTTTGTTGGAGCTGGTAGGTAAACAGCGCCATTTGTTTCTGCACGGCGGTGCGTATCATGCCGTTGACGGCGTCGGCGACGTGCGGGCGCAGGCGTTTGATCAAACGCTCGCTCAGGTCTTGCTCGGAAATGCAGAACACTTCCCTGCGGTTGATGACCTGCGGGTTCAACACGTTGATATGGACGGTAATTGGCGGCATTTCTTCTTTGGGGTCGTCTGAAACCTGCTCTTGCGCCTGCGGATTTTCGTTTTCAGACGACATTGGCGCTTCTTTTGCAGGCGCATCAAATTCGACTGTTTTACGTTTCGGGTTCAGCCAAACCGTGCGCGTGGACTCGATTTGCCTGTCGGACGCGCTCATTTGCAGCGAAGACTGCGCGTTCAGCCAGTTTTCCTGCAAAATCACCATCGCATCGGTCTCCGCCGTTTCACCGGCTTCTTCCTCCAGCATGGCGTTGTGTTCCTCCTGCCATTTGCGCAGATATTCCGTCAACACGGCATCGCGGTTGGCATCGTCGAGCTTGACCGACTTGGCTTTGGGCTTCTGCTCGAAGGCGGGCTCTTGAGATTCGCGCACCAAAGGCGCGTGTGTGTAAGGTGCGTTCAATTGGCGGGTTTGCCGCAGCTTTTCCAAGCGGCTTTCCCAATCCAGGCTTTCATCCGTTTGTTGTGGCGTATCGGGACGATTCGTATCCATTTTTAGCTTTCGTTCTTCCGTTGTGTCATTTCATTTCACGCGCATAGCGAATGCCGTGATTTGCTATAATGCGGTATTTTAACAGATTCCCAGGAACACATCATGAGCAGCATCGAACAACGCCTCGAATATTTGGAAGAAGCCAACGACGTTTTGCGTATGCAGAACCACGTCCTCGCCACCGCCCTCAAAGGCCTGATCCGTTCGCTGCCGTCCGACATGGCAAACGAAGCCGTCGAGTCCATCCAGCTTGCCTTTGAAGACGCACTCGCCGAATTGAATTACGAAGACAGCCCGCATACCGACCTCTTCCATGACGTAACCTACGCTTTTTTCCGAGAAAAAGACCACTGACGCGTAGCGACTTCCCCAAACCGTGTTAAACTATCCGTTTATTTATTAATATCCGTAAAGAAGGAACCTCCCCATGAACATGAAAAAATGGATTGCAGCCGCCCTCGCCTGCTCCGCGCTGGCACTCTCCGCCTGCGGCGGCCAAAGCAAAGATACTTCCTCGTCAGCCCCTAAAGCCGACAAAGTGTACCGCGTCGCCGCCAACGCCGAATTCGCCCCTTTCGAATCATTGGATTCCGCCGGTAACGTTGAAGGTTTCGACGTCGATTTGATGAACGCGATGGCAAAAGCCGGCGGATTCAAAGTCGAATTCAAACACCAGCCTTGGGACAGCCTCTTCCCTGCGCTCAAAAACGGCGATACGGATATCGTCATCTCCGGCGTCACCATTACCGACGAGCGCAAGCAGTCCATGGATTTCACTGACCCTTATTTTGAAATCACCCAAGTCGTCCTCGTTCCCAAAGGTAAAAAAGTCGCCTCTTCAGACGACCTCAAAAACATGGCGAAAGTCGGCGTCGTTACCGGACAAACCGGCGACTTCTCCGTTTCCAAACTCTTGGGCAACGACAATCCTAAAATCGCCCGCTTCGAGAGCGTTCCTTTGGTCATCAAAGAGCTGGAAAACGGCGGCGTGGATGCCGTGGTCAGCGACAGTGCGGTCATCGCCAACTATGTGAAAAACAACCCGACCAAAAGCATGGACTTCATCACCCTGCCTGATTTCACGATTGAAAACTACGGCATAGCCGCACGCAAAGGCGACGAAGCGACCGTCAAAATGCTGAACGAAGCGCTGAAAAAAGTACGCGACAGCGGCGAATACGACAAAATCCACGCCAAATACTTCGCCAAAGAAGGCGATAAAGCGGCAGCCGCCAGCCAAGCAGCCAGCCAACCTGAAGCAGCCAAATAATCTGTTTCAACGTTCTTAAGCAATAAGAAAGGTCGTCTGAAAGCCTGTATCGCGGGTTTCAGACGACCTTTTATAGTGAATCCCGTTCCGAAAGCAGTATTGTGCGGCTTAACCCTACCCTTGTTATCCGATAGCCAAGTTTTTCCAAACCAAGCCGCTGCAGAAATTCAAACACACAGAAAGTCCCTTATGTCCCAATCCACACCCGCCCCGCTGGGCGAAAAGCAAATGGCGGTTTTGATGGCGATGTTGGTTGCCCTGATGCCGTTTTCGGTCGATGCCTACCTGCCCGCCATTCCGGAAATGGCGCAGTCGTTGAGCACGGATATCCACCGCATTGAGCAGAGTTTGGTTTTGTTTATGTTCGGCGTGGCGTTCGGGCAGATTGCCGGCGGCGCGGTTTCGGACATCAAGGGACGCAGACCGGTGGCTTTGGTCGGTTTGAGCATTTATTTTGCGGCCGTTGTCGCGCTGACGATGGTGCAGTCGGTGGACGGGCTGTTGAACCTGCGCGCCGTACAGGCGTTCGGGGCGGGGATGACGGTGGTCATCGTCGGGGCGATGGTGCGCGATTATTATTCGGGCAGACAGGCGGCGCAGATGTTTGCCTTAATCGGCATTATCCTGATGGTCGTACCGCTGATTGCGCCTATGTTCGGCTCGATGTTGCAGGATTTGGGCGGCTGGCGTTTTATTTTCGGTTTTTTGGCGGCGTATTCGTTTGTTTTGTTCATCTTGGTGTTTACTTTCCTGCCGCGTCCGAAGCAGACGGGCAAAATCAGGATGGACATTTTCGGACTGGTGGCGGGCAGGTTCGCCAGAGTGCTGAAGACGCGGGCGGCGATGGGCTATCTGTTTTTTCAGGCATTCAGCTTTGCGTCGATGTTTGCATTTTTGACAGAATCGTCTTTTGTTTACCAAAAGCTGTACCATGTGACGCCGCACCAATATTCTTGGGCCTTTGCGCTGAACGTCCTTACGATGGCTTCGTTCAACCGCATCACGGCATGGCGGCTGAAAACGGGGGCGCACCCGCAAAGTATTTTGAAATGGGGCATTATCGTGCAGTTTGTGGCAAACCTGACGATGGTGCTGTTGGTCGTATCGATGGGGCTGCCACCGATGTGGGCTTTGGTGCCATGCGTAATGTTTTCGGTAGGCACGCAGGGCTTGGTCGGCGCAAACACACAAGCTTGCTTTATGGCTTATTTCAAGCAGGAAAGCGCCAGCGCAAATGGGGTATTGGGCGCGTTCCAATCCATCATCGGCGCAAGCGTGGGGCTGTTGGCGACGCGGCTGCACAATGGTTCTGCGTTGGTGATGGCGGGCATGATGCTGGCTTCGACGGTATGCGGGATTGTGTTGCTGTGGCTCTGCTCGCATCAGGCTTGGAAAGAAAACGATAAAAGCGAATATGTGTGAATATAGTGGATTAACTTTAAACCAGTACGGCG
>NZ_KV838083.1:0-6721 GCF_001838645.1 Neisseria sp. HMSC70E02
ATTTGGGGGCCAGTTCAGTTTTCAGACGACCTTTGGGCAGATAAACCGTTGGGTATTTCAACCAAACGACGAGGACAGTCAGGCTTTGTGTCTGATTTCCCAACACTGATGGATTTTCTTGTTGCGGAAATCGTCGGGAACGGATTGTTTGGAAATGTCTTTGACGGCGTATTGTTCCGATACCGAGTCGTCCAAGACGAAGCTGCGCAAGTTGTTGGAGAAGTACAAAAGGCCGTCTAAAGCGAGCAGGTTCATCGCGCCGTCAATCAGCTTTTTGTGGTCGCGCTGGATGTCGAGGATGTCGAGCATCTTTTTGCTGTTGGAGAAGCTGGGCGGATCCATGACGATGAGGTCGAACTGTTTGCCTTCGGCAGCGGCGTTTTGCAGGTATTGGAATACGTCGGCGCGGACGATTTTGTGTTGTTCGGGGCTGATGCCGTTGAGTTCGAAATTGCGTTTCGCCCAATCGAGATAAGTGTTGGACAAATCGACGGTTTCGCTGGACGCTGCGCCGCCGGTGGCGGCATAGACGGTGAAGCTGCCGGTGTAGGAAAACAGGTTGAGGAAGCGTTTGCCCGCTGCGGTTTCGCCGACTTTTTTGCGCGTGTTGCGGTGGTCGAGAAAGAGGCCGGTGTCGAGGTATTTGTCGAGGTTGACCCAAAACTTGCGGCCGTTTTCAGTGATAATGAAATCGTCGCCGGTTTTGCCGGTTTTCTCGTATTGCTGCAAGCCTTTTTGGCGTTCGCGGCGTTTGAGGTGGATTTGTTCGGGCGCAAAACCGGTAACGAAGGCGATGGCTTCCAATACTTCGGTAAGCCACGCTTCGTATTCTTCGGGCTGCATCAGCCAGCCGGTATCGTATTCCTGAAGGTGGATTTGGTCGCCGTAAACATCGACGGCAAAGGGAAATTGGGGGATGTCGCGGTCGTAAATGCGCCAGGCTTCGATGCCGTTGCGTTTCGCCCATTTCATGAGATGTTTGATGTTTTTGCCCATGCGGTTGGCGAAGGGTGTGATGTCGGTCATGGTTTCAGACGGCCTGAATAAGTATTGGGAAGGGTTTGAATTTTAACGCACTTGATGCCTTTTTGCTTGACCGTTGTCCATAAAATCTATATTATCCGCCGTTCGCCTTTTTATACGAAGCCATCGTCTTCCAACCTAAACCGCCGTTTCGGGCGCGTTTCTTTATATTGCTTGCATATTTGCCAAGCCTTTCTGTGCAGGTTGTCGTCGATGTTAACCACAAGCAAGATGCTTGCGACAACCCTGTAACTTCACATTTCCCGTATCGTTACTTTCCTTTGCTTCAGGTCGTCTGAAAACCGTTCAGACGTGCGCGTTGTTGTCTCTTTAGGATAGCCATGTCTATTAAATTTGCCGATTTGAACCTTGATAAAAACATTTTGTCCGCCGTGCGCAGCGAAGGTTACGAAAGCCCGACGCCGATTCAGGCGCAAGCCATTCCGTTTGCTTTGGAAGGCCGCGACATCATGGCTTCGGCGCAAACCGGCTCCGGCAAAACCGCCGCCTTCCTGCTGCCGACTTTGCAGCGGCTGACCAAACGCAGCGAAAAACCGGGCAAAGGCCCGCGCGCGTTGGTGTTGACGCCGACCCGCGAATTGGCAGCGCAAGTCGAGAAAAACGCGCTGGCGTACGCCAAAAATATGCGTTGGTTCCGCACCGTCAGCATCGTCGGCGGCGCATCGTTCGGCTACCAAACCCGCGCCCTGAGCAAACCGGTCGACCTGATTGTCGCCACGCCGGGCCGTCTGATGGACTTGATGCAAAGCGGCAAAGTCGATTTCGCCCGCTTGGAAGTGCTGATTTTGGACGAAGCCGACCGTATGCTGGACATGGGCTTTATCGACGACATCGAAACCATCGTCGAAGCGACTCCGACCGACCGTCAGACTTTGTTATTCTCCGCCACTTGGGACGGCGCGGTCGGCAAACTCGCGCGCAAACTGACTAAAAACCCTGAAATCATCGAAGTCGAGCGCGTGGACGACCAAGGCAAAATCGAAGAGCAACTGCTGTATTGCGACGATATGCGCCACAAAAACCGCCTGCTCGACCACATCCTGCGCGACGCCAACATCGACCAATGCGTGATTTTCACGTCCACCAAAGCCATGACCGAAGTCATCGCCGACGATTTGTACGAAAAAGGTTTCGCCGCCAACTACCTGCACGGCGACATGCCGCAAGGCTGGCGCAACCGCACGCTGATGGATTTGCGCAAAGGCCGCTGCAAAATTTTGGTTGCCACCGACGTCGCCGCACGCGGTATCGACGTGCCGACCATTACCCACGTTATCAACTACGACCTGCCGAAACAGGCGGAAGACTACGTTCACCGCATCGGCCGCACCGGACGGGCAGGGCGCACGGGTATTGCGATTACCTTCGCCGAAGTGAACGAATACGTCAAAGTACACAAAATCGAAAAATACATCGGCCGTAAATTGCCCGAGCTGACCGTCGAAGGCATGGAACCGACCCGCAAGCGCAAATCCGCAGGCGGCAAGCCGAAAGGCAAAGGCGGCTGGGGCGATAGAAAATCCGGCGGCTGGCGCGGCGATAAGAAACCGGGCAAGGAAGGCTTCGGCGGCAAATCACGCGGCGAAGGTTTCAAAAAAGAAGGATTTAAGAAAGGCGGCGAAGGCTTCAAAGGCAAACGTAAAGCCAACGATTCTTTCGGCTCGAAACCAAGCCGTCCAGCGAAAAGAGGCTGATGCTAAAGTCAAATCAATAGCGGATATAGTGGATTAAATTTAAATCAGGACAAGGCGCGGCAATGCCGTACTGGTTTAAAGTTAATCCACTATAAGGAGAAATTTTGATACCGCGTTGCCTAACAAAAAGGTCGTCTGAAAATCGATTTCAGACGACCTTTTATTTTAAACGTTCAACTTAAGCAGCAAAGCGTTTGGCGACTTCGTCCCAGTTGACGATTTCCCAGAAACCTTTCAGGTAGTTGGGACGGCTGTTGCGGTAGTCGATGTAGTAGGCGTGTTCCCATACGTCGCAGGTCAGCAGCGGAGTGTTTTCAGTGGTCAGCGGAGTTGCCGCGTTGGAAGTGGAAACCAAATCCAATTCGCCGGCAGGGGTTTTCACCAGCCATGCCCAACCGGAACCGAAAGTGCCTGCCGCGCAAGCGGAGAATGCTTCTTGGAATTTTTCGAAGCTGCCCCATTTAGCGTCGATGGCGGCGGCCAGTTCGCCGGAAGGTTTGCCTTGACCTTTAGGCGTGAAACCCAGCCAGTAGAAGGTGTGGTTCCAAGTTTGGGCTGCGTTGTTGAACACGCCGCCTGAAGATTTTTTCACAATCTCTTCCAAAGGCAGGTTTTCAAATTCGGTACCTTTGATTTGATTGTTCAGATTGGTGATGTAGGTTTGATGGTGTTTGCCGTAGTGGAACTCCAAAGTCTCTTTGCTCAGATGTGGGGACAATGCGTCCAGTTCATAAGGCAGTTGTGGCAGCTTATGTTCCATTTTAGTGCTCCTAAATTATTTATATATGATTGTATTTTGGTAGTGTTCGTCGGATGGTGCGGGTGTTCGCCCGCATCAGGCAACGGCTGCCATTTTACCTGCTTTAGATTAAAGAAACTAGGGCAGGCCGATATTTCGATCCTGTTGCAGTTTGAGAAAAATTGAGGGAAATCGGGTGTCGATACAGATATTTATCATGAATGAAGCAATGATTTCAGACGACCTTTTGCTATAATCCGTCCGTTTCCCCAAGCCCCTTTTGATATGAACACCCCAAAAGCCTTTGCCATCCTCGGCCCGACTGCCGGCGGGAAAACCGCCCTTGCCTTGAAAATCGCCGAAGCCCTGCCGGTTGAAATCATCAGCCTCGATTCCGCGCTGGTGTACCGCGATATGGACATCGGCACGGCAAAGCCGACCGCCGCCGAGCTTGAAGCCGTGCCGCACCACCTTATCGACATCATCCCGCCGACGGAGTCTTACAGCGCGGCGGAGTTTGTCGGCGACTGCGTGCGGCTGGCGGAGGAAATCCGCGCGCGCGGCAGGCTGCCTTTGATGGTCGGCGGCACGATGATGTATTTCCACGCGCTGACCGAAGGCTTGAACGACCTGCCCGAAGCCGATGCCGCCGTTCGCGCCCGGTTGCAGGAAGAAAAACAACGATACGGCTTGGCGCATCTGTATCAAAACCTGCAAACCATAGACCCTGAAACCGCAGGTCGTCTGAAACCGAACGACAGCCAACGTATCGAACGCGCTTTGGAAGTGTACCGCCTGACCGGCAAGCCCTTGAGCGCGCATTTTGCCGAAAAAGCCGACTACACCCCGCCGCTCGACCTTTGCACCACCGCCCTGATTCCCGAAAACCGCGCCTTGCTGCACGAAAACATCGCCCGCCGTTTCACGCAGATGCTGGAACAAGGCTTCATCGACGAAATGCGCGCCCTGCGCCAAAAATATCCCGAGCTGACCGCCGATATGCCCTCCATGCGCTGCGTCGGCTACCGGCAGGCATGGGATTACCTCGAAGGTTTGACCGATTACGACACCTTTGTCGAAAAAGGCATCGCCGCCACCCGCCAGCTTGCCAAACGCCAACTCACTTGGCTGCGCAAAATCCCATTGGCGCACAGCATCGACCCATACACTGACGGCAACCACGTTCAGACGACCTTGGCACTCGTCCGCCGCCATTTCCAAATCTAAAACGCCATGCCGACCCTGTTGACCACACCGCCCGTCGCCCCGCAAACCTTAGCCGCCCTGCAATCCCTCGGCATCCGCAGCATAGAGGAGCTGCGCTGCACAGGTTCCGTCCAAGCCTTCCTGCTACTCAAAGCCGCCGGACTGACCGTCACCCGCAGCACGCTTTGGCAACTCGAAGCCTTGCTGCTCGGCATCAAACCGCAAGAGCTGCCGCAAACGCAGAAAACTGCTTTGGAACAAGCCCTTAAAAACCATCCGCCCGTTGCCGTTTTCCCCACGTCGTCTGAAATGGAAACCTTCATGCGCGCCGCCTTGGTGCAGGCGGAACAATCCGCCCGCATCGGCGAAATCCCTGTCGGTGCGGTCGTCGTCTCCAACAAACAAATCATCGCCGCCACCCACAACACCTGCGTCAGCGACCACGACATCAGCCGCCACGCCGAAATCCGCGCCCTTGCCGCCGCAGGTGCCGCCCTTCAGAACTACCGCCTCGACGGTTGCGACCTCTACATCACGCTCGAACCCTGCGCCATGTGCGCCTCCGCCATCATTCAAGCCCGCGTCCGCCGCGTCATCTACGGCGCGGCAGAACCCAAAACCGGCGCGGCGGGCAGCGTTGTCAATCTGTTTGCCAACCCGCTGCTGAACAAACACACGGCAATCAAAGGCGGCATCTTGGAAGACGAATGCAAAGCCGTTTTGCAGGCATTTTTTCAGACGAGGCGCAAACAGTATTAAGCGCAAAAAAGGTCGTCTGAAAACTTAAATTCAAGATTTCAGACGACCTTTTGAGAGATTGCGAACTTTGTTTCATCCCGTTTTTCAGCAATTCTGATAAATATCCGGCGCGCCGTATTAAAATACGGTTTTCAGACGACCCCATCCATAAGGAACCAGCCATGCACACCGAAGCCGTTTTAACCGTATTGAAAAACCTGCAAAACCAAATCTGCGCCGCGCTTGAACAAGAAGACGGCGGGGCGGTGTTTGCGCGTGAAGAATGGACGGGCAAGTTGGGCGTGGGCGAAACCCGCGTATTGAAAAACGGCGCGGTATTCGAGCAGGCGGGCGTGAATTTTTCGCATGTGAAGGGCAGCAAAATGCCCGCTTCGGCGACGGCGCACCGTCCTGAACTGGCGGGCGCGGCGTTTGAGGCGATGGGTGTGTCGCTGGTGATTCATCCGAAAAATCCGTATGTACCGACCAGCCATGCGAACGTGCGCTTTTTTATCGCGTATCCGGAAGGCGGCGAGCCTGTGTGGTGGTTCGGCGGCGGCTTTGATTTGACGCCGTTTTATCCGTTTGAAGAAGATATTTTGCATTGGCACACGGTGGCGCGGGACGTGTGCGCGCCGTTTGGGGAAGCGGTTTATCCCGAGTTCAAAAAATGGTGCGACGAGTATTTTTACCTGAAACACCGCGGCGAAACGCGCGGCGTGGGCGGTTTGTTCTTCGACGATTTGAACCGCTGGGATTTCGACACCTGCCTGAATTTCATCAAGGCGGTCGGCGAAGGCTATATCGGGGCGTATCTGCCGATTGTGGCGAAACGCAAAAACACGCCGTACGGCGAACGCGAGCGCGATTTCCAGCTTTACCGGCGCGGGCGTTATGTAGAATTTAATTTGGTTTGGGACAGGGGCACGCTGTTCGGCCTGCAAAGCGGCGGACGCACGGAAAGCATTTTGATGTCCATGCCGCCTTTGGTGCGTTTCGAGTATCAATACGCGCCGGAAGATGGTTCGCCCGAAGCGCGGCTGAACGAGTTTCTCACTGCCCGCGACTGGCTCTCGGAGATGCAATAATGGCGGATAAACGCAAGCCCGACGCCCATCCTTCGGATAAATTCATCCTTGCTATGATTGTCATGGCGGTGTTCCTGGTGATCATCATCGGCGGCGGATTTATCGCCGTAGAATATTTTAAGGCGCATCCCGAAGTGTTTGAATTGAAGCCGCCTGCAAAATAGTTTAGGAAGAAAGACAAAAGGTCGTCTGAAACTTTTCAGACGACCTTT
>NZ_KV838083.1:6821-9815 GCF_001838645.1 Neisseria sp. HMSC70E02
AAAGGTCGTCTGAAACTTTTCAGACGACCTTTTTCAGCTTTAAAACCCTTATTTACAAAACAGCCAAAGCCGCGTCGTAATCAGGCTCGTTGGCAATTTCGGCAACCAGTTCGCTGTGCAGGACTTTGTCGTTTTCGTCCAAAACCACAACGGCGCGCGCAGTCAGTCCGCGCAACGGGCTGTCGGTCAGGGCGACGCCGTAATCAGCGGCAAAGCTGCTGCGGAACGTAGACAGGTTCACAACATTGTCCAAACCTTCCGCGCCGCAGAAGCGCGCTTGGGCAAACGGCAGGTCGGCTGAAATGCACAGTACGACCGCGTTGTCCAAAGAAGACGCGCGTTGGTTAAACGTACGCACGGATTGGGCGCACACGCCGGTGTCGACGCTTGGGAAAATGTTCAATACTTTGCGTTTGCCCGCAAAATCCGCCAAAGTTTTGTCGGACAGGTCGGCAGCGGTCAGGCTGAATGCAGGCGCGGTTTGACCGACAGCGGGCAGGTCGCCGGAAGTATGGACAGGGTTGTCGTGGAAGGTAATTTGAGCCATAGGGATTTCCTTTTCGGGGTTGACGGAAAATAAATAGAGCGAAATGAATCGGTTATCGGTATCGGGCGACGGCTCGAAGATTGCGCAGAGCAAAATAGGCCAACGCCGCGACAGCCGACAGTATAGCCGAAACCATTGTCTATTGGCTTTTATAGTGGATTAACTTTAAACCAGTACAGCGTTACCTCTCCTTGTCCTGATTTAAATTTAATCCACTATAATGAAACGCGTGATATCCGTTTTCAGCATGAGAAGCCTGTCTGTGAGATACAGCCTATTTTGTTTCGGCGCAGAGGCTCAATCAATGCTGCCGAATTTGCCGCTTTTGAAATCGCTGATGGCTTGGCGGATTTCTTCGGTAGTATTCATCACAAACGGACCATAGCCGACGACGGGTTCGTCAATCGGGACGCCGGAGAGCAAAAGGATTTTGACTTCTTCGCTGTCGGCTTCTATGTGTACGTTGCCGCCGCTTTTCTCAAAGCCGACCAATTGTCCTGCGCCCGCCTGCTCTTTGCCGTTTAGAGTAACCTTGCCCCTCAGGACGACCATAGACAGGTTGTGGGTTTCAGGTATTTCCAATACGGCTTTTTTACCGGCATTCAAAACGATGTCCCAGACGTTCATTTCGGTGAAGGTATCGGCTGCGCCTTTTACGCCTTTATATTCTCCGGCAATCAGTCGTAGGCGGCCTGCCTCGTCAGGGAACTCAACCACGGGGATACCGGCTTTGGCGAGATGCTGATAGCGCGGTGGCGTGTTTTTGTCTTTGGCGGGCAGGTTGACCCAAAGTTGGACCATTTCAAACAGTCCGCCTTGTTTGCTGAAGTTTTCGGAGTGGAATTCTTCATGGATGATGCCCGAACCTGCGGTCATCCATTGTACGTCGCCTTCGTAAATGATGCCGCCTCCGCCGCTGGAGTCGCGGTGTGCCACTTCGCCGTGGTAGGCGATGGTAACGGTTTCAAAGCCTTTGTGCGGGTGTTGCCCGACACCGCGCGGGCTGCGGGCTTCGTTGGGGGAGAATTCATAGGGTGCGGCGTAGTCGAGCATCAGGAAAGGGTTGGTGCCGCGGTCGTCGCCCATGTGAGAGAACAGGGGTTGGACGAGGAATCCGTCGCCGACCCAGTGTTGGCTGGTTGCACGGTAGATTTGTTTGACGTTGCGCATGATGAGGTTCCTTCTTGTGGGGTCATCTGAAACCTTTTCAGACGACCTTTGTGTAGTGGATTAACTTTAAATCAGCACGGCGTTGCCTCGCCTTGCCGTACTATCTGTACTGTCTGCGGCTTCGTCGCCTTGTCCTGATTTATGTTAATTCCACTATAAAATGAAATCAATAATGTCGTGGTTGCCATACTTTGTTGCATGTATTATATGGGGTACAAACTTATTCGCAAGTACGCACAATTTTTATACTGTCATTCGGAGGTCAATAATGGCGGAAACAGAACCAACACACGGCGCCTGCTGTCCGGTCGTTAATACTTTGGATATTATCGGCGGCAAGTGGAAGGTGTTGATTTTATATTATTTACACGGGCAAACCCGACGATTCAACGAGTTGCAGCGTCTGTTGGCGGGCGTTACCCAGCGGATGTTGACGTTGCAGCTGCGCGAGTTGGAGAACGACGGTATTGTCCATCGCGAAGTGTATCCGCAGGTGCCGCCGAAAGTGGAGTATTCGCTGACCGCGTTCGGACAGACATTGATGCCCGTCATCGAGGCGATGCACCGCTGGGGCGAGCAATATGCCGAAGAATGTGTGAAACACAGAAAGCAGCCGCAAGAGTAAGCCGTTTCAGACGACCCCTTGATCAGGTCTTTAAAACGAAAAGTGATGAGGGCATATATTCGCAACGGGCTTTGCTTTATAATGACGACAGTCAAACATAACGACATAAGCATTTGGAATCAATAATGAAAAAAATTGTAACGGCACTTATCGCCACCATTTTGTCAGCAGGCGCAAATGCAGCGGATACTTATGGTTATCTCGCCATGTGGCAGAACCCGCAAGACGGCAATGATGCGCTGCTGATTAAAACGACTAAAGAAAATATGTCGCAAATCGAGGCAAATGCGGAGCTGGAAGCGTTTTGCCGCGGGCAGGACACGCTTTCGGGCGTGCAAAACGGCGAGGCGACAGGCTGTAAATCCGTTGTTCCGCTTCATAACACCTGCATCGCCGTCGCATACCCGAAATCGGAAGGTAAGCTGACGACGAACAATGCGGTTGTGATTACTTCGCCGCGCTTTAAGAGCGTGCATCAGGTTGCGCTGAATCAGTGCATCAAGAAATACGGTTCGCAAGGGCAATGCGGTTTGGAAACGGTGTACTGTACTTCGAGCGCGTATTACGGCGGTACGGTCAAAACGTTGTTGAACCGATTGAAGGCGCAATAAATAGCGTAAAAAGGTCGTCTGAAAACTGAACTGGCCCCCAA
>NZ_KV838084.1:0-18260 GCF_001838645.1 Neisseria sp. HMSC70E02
CTGTCCTATTTTGATTTTAATTGACTATAAAAACTATCAACAAACGAATCTCCAACCCACATCATCAATATCCGGATACCCATCTTCAAACATGCCTCGTCAGTTGACGGCGGCAAGACAAAATGTTGAAATACACATCTAGGATAAAAAATAAAAAGCGTTGACCAAACGCCTATAAACACACCGCAAAATCCGTTCAGACGACCCTTCTTCGCCTCCTTACCAAACCAAACGTCGTCTGAAATCACATAGTGGATGAACAAGAAGCAGTTGACAGCGTAATGTAAGCCAAGCCGCGCCGCTTCAAATCCAATCCACCATAAAACCAATCAACATACATTGCACCATGACCTTACTCGGCCTCAAACTCAGGCAGACCCAACAACTCAACCAACGTCTGCAACAATCCCTGCGCATCCTGCAAATGTCCGGCATCGAACTCGAACGCGAGGTCGAAGACTGGTTGCAGGACAATCCCCTGCTCGAACGTCCCGAAGCCGACGAATTTGCCGACGCAGAGTTCAATCACGGCACCACCATGCCGCGCAGCAACCACCTCGGCGGCGACGATGCCGAAGACGCGTGGCTCAACATCGCCAAAGAAGAAGATTTCAACCAATACCTGCACGCCCAAGTGTGCGAACACCCCCTTTCCGACAAAGAAGCCGCCTACGTCCACATCCTTATCGACTTCCTGGACGACCAAGGCTATTTCACCGACAGCATTCAAGACGTTATCGACAACACGCCCTTGGAATGGATGCTGGACGAAGACGAACTGCAAAACGCCCTCGACCTTTTGCAGACCTTCGACCCGCCCGGCGTTGCCGCCGCCGACCTGACCGAATCCCTGATGCTCCAACTCATGCGCCTGCCCGCCAGCCCCGCGCGTCAGGCGGCCGCCCACCTCATCCAAAGTTCGCTGCACGATTTGGGCAAAAACCGCAAACAAAACATCATCCGCTTCCGCAAACTCTTTCCCGAAATCGACAGCGAAACCATAGAAGCCGCACTCGACATCATCGCCACGCTCAACCCCTACCCCGCTTACGGTTTCGCCTCCTCCGAACCGACCGCCTACATCCAGCCCGACGTTTGGGTCAAAGAAGGCAAAGACGGCTGGAAAGTCATCGGCAACGAAGCCGCCTGGCCCAAACTGCAACTCAACCGCGAATACTGCGAACTCATGAAATCCGCAGAAGACGGCGCGCCCGAATGGAAAGAAAAAATCAACGAAGCCAAGCAGCGCATCGACTCTCTCGAACTGCGCAAAAGCACCGTCATCCGCCTTGCCGAATACATCGTCAAAAATCAGGAAGACTTCTTCATCTTCGGCGAAATCGGACTCGCACCCATGCTCATGAAAGACGCCGCCGCCGAATTGGGGCTTGCCGAAAGCACCATTTCGCGCGCCGCCAACCAAAAATATTTGTCTTGCCCGCGCGGACTATTTGCGTTACGCTATTTCTTCACACAGGCAGTCAATTCCGAAGGCGACAAAGAAGGCTTAAGCCAAGGCGCGATTAAAGCCGTTTTGGGGCAGATTATCGAAAACGAAGACAGCAGCAAGCCCCATTCCGACGAAACCCTTGTCCGCCTCCTCAAACAACAGGGCATAGACATCGCCCGCCGCACCGTCGCCAAATACAGGGAATCGCTCGACATCCCGCCGGCACACAAACGCAAACTTACCGAATGACAGTTTTAAACCGCAGTTTTCCCGTTCCGTTTCTGACGGACTGAACCCCACCGAAGGAGCTGTATTATGAATCTGAAAATCACCGGTCTGAATTTCGACGTTACCGAGGCCATCAAAAACTACGTTTCCGAAAAATTGGAACGCATCAACCGCCACGCAGCCAACGCCATTTCCGTTACCATCACCCTTTCCGTGGAAAAACTCAATCAACAGGCTGAAGCAGACATCCATCTGGCGGGCAAAGACCTCCACGTCGAGGCCGTTGAACAAGATATGTACGCCGCCATTGATGTTCTGATGGACAAGCTCGACCGTGCAGTGCTGAAACACAAAGAAAAAAGCGGCGATGTCCGCAACACGGTAAAACCTGCCGCAGAATAGTTCACAATCCTAAAGGTCGTCTGAAAACCTATTTTCAGACGACCTTTACATTAAATTTCCTTTTGCAGCACCAACCCGCACATCCCCCAATCTCATCAACCCGCTTCTGAGTTTCTTACCCATAGTGGATTGAATTTAATAGAACACGGCAAAGCCGCCCCATTCCATTAAAACCCATCCACATATGACCCAAAATCCAACACATCCTACCTCGATACCTTATCCCGCCACCCGCCCACTTGCATGAAAACGGAATGAAAGATAACATTCCCCTCCTTGCAGCTGGGATAAAATATATGTTGCAATCGCCGGGCAGTCGGGTAAAAGTGCAAAATGATTCCACACAGCGTCACCGCTTTAACATTCAGCACATTTTAAAACATTAGAAATTAAAACCGCCCACTGCCGACCTATTCATTTACTTTCATTCAGGTAGTTTATTCATGGATCAAAATAACACTCCACACCCTAATGTACCCAACGACACTGCAGTCATGACCGTCAAGGATTGGCTCATCACATTCCTGATACTCGCCATTCCTATCGTAGGCCTTGTCATGATATTTGTCTGGGCATTTGGGGACGGTAACAAAAACCGCAAACACTTCATGCAAGCTTATTTGTGGCTTATGCTGGTTTGTTTCATTATCATGATTCCGCTAGTATTTTTTGTAATGACACGCCTTCCTGCCGCAGTAATGCAGCAACAAAATTTTGGGCAGCCTGCATATGAAGCACCAATGAACAACATGCCTTCTGAAAAATTTGATGCCAACAGCCTCCCCAAGCAAGAAACATCTGCCGACGACATGTCGAAACAAGAAAACGAAGCTGCCTCAGAAGTTTCTGAAGAAGTTCCCGAAAACGCTGAATCTGCCCAATAATCAGAATTTACCCCGGCAAGTCAAAAGGTCGTCTGAAACAGATTTCAGACGACCTTTTAGCATGAATCAATGCTGGCTAATATAGTGGATTAAATTTAAATCAGGACAAGGCGCCGAAGCCGCAGACAGTACAGATAGTACGGCACCGATTCACTTGGTGCTTCAGCACCTTAGAGAATCGTTTTCTTTGAGCTAAGGCGAGGTAACGCCGTACTGGTTTAAAGTTAGTCCACTATAATACCGCCGCCCGCCCTACCCATACGGGACAACGCTATAAACTGTAAAGATGGCACAGCGGGACAAAACAAGCCTGTATACTGCATTTTCACACATACATTCCTCACAACACACAAGGAGACAAGAGATATGGGTTGGATCAGCACCATCATTATTGGATTTGTAATCGGCGTATTGGCAAAATTCCTACACCCGGGCAAAGAAAACTTAGGCTTCATCATGACCACCCTACTAGGCATAGGCGGTTCCGCGTTGGCCGGTTTTGTCGGACAACAAGTGGGCTGGTATCGCGTCGGCGAACCGGCGGGATGGATTGCCTCCACCGTATTTGCCGTCATTATTTTAGCCATTTATACGCGCCAGATTAAAAACCGTTGAGCCTCATAATAAGTGATAAACTTTGATATCGTAGCTCAACGATTCAAATACAGACAGGCTGTTTATTAAGGAATGCCTCATCTGCCGATGCAAGGCGGCAAGCCGCAGACGACGCCCGCAAGCCAATCTTGTAGTCGCACATGCGGATTCCTTTCTATTCAGCCTGTTTTATGCAGACACCACATGAAACGACTCTTACCTTATCTAAAATCCCTTATCCAAGCCCTCCTCCTCTTTATTCTGATTTCCGTAGCCGTTGACTGGTGGCGCAAACCCAATCAACCGATGCAAGCCTCATCAGAATCCCTCCGTGTTATCAATGGAAGCAGCACTTCGCTCGAAACACTCAGCAAGGAACGTGTTGCCGTTGTCTATTTTTGGGGAACATGGTGCCATATCTGCTCATACACATCCCCGACAATCGATCGCCTACATCAAAACGGTATTCCTACGCTCGGTGTCGCCGTACATTCCGGCTCCGATACAGAGATTCAATCCTATATGAAGGAACATCAACTGCAATTCCCGACAGTCAACGATTCAGACGACCAATTGGCAGTCAACTGGAAAATTGCCGTCACCCCGACCATCATTTTGATTAAAAACGGAAAAATGATACATCACACCTCAGGATTGAGCAGCTATTGGGGATTGCGCAGCAGAATCTGGCTGATGAACCTCTTCTACTGACCAAACCCCTATGCACCTGAAAGACAGTGCGAAAGAGCGCATCGACGCGCTGGCTCAGATTTTCGGCAAACAGGCGGAGGCGGACAAATTGAAAGCGGAAATCAACGCTTCGTTTGAAGCGGCCAAGGCCGCCGCCCTGGGCAAGGGGCTTGTAATTCTGGTCAACGGCGGCAAGATGTCCGCCTTCGGCACCGGCTCGCGCCTGGACGGCTGACTTCACCAAGACATCGGCGTACCTGCCGCCGACTCCTCCATCAAGGAAAAAGGCAACCACGGCCAGCCCGTTACGTTCGAATACATTAAAAAAACCAATCCCGACTGGTTGTTTGTGCTGGACCGTTCTGCCGCCATCGGCGAGGAAGGCAAGGCAGCCAAAGACGTTTTGGACAATCCGCTGGTGGCCGAAATGACGGCTTGAAAAAAGGGACAGGTGGTCTACTTGCCGCAGGCGGCACCCAGGAATTGCTGAATGCGTCCAAACAGGTAACGGAAGCGTTTAACGCCGCCGAATAAACCGATAGTGCGGAATCTGGCAAGGCAAGCAGTGGGGTTTCAGACGGCCTGTGCGCCGCAACGGCAATCTTGTCCCTTTTCCGCCGCTCGGAAAGAGTAAATTACTGAATATGGTCGTTACTGTTTTTTAGATATTTCACTATACTGTTTCAGACGGCCCCGTCCTGCTTTTGAGGTCGTCTGAAAATGTTTTCACACTGGAGAAACCGCTCATGAAACTCTACCGCTACCTCACCGGACCGGACGACGCCTCATTCTGCCGCCGCGTTACCGAAGCCCTGCAAAACGGCTGGGAGCTGTACGGCAACCCCACCCTCACGTTCGACGGCGAACACATTATCTGCGGGCAGGCCGTCGTTAAGGAAAGCAACGGCGGCTACGACCCGGAAAAACCGCTGTCAGAATACTGACCGGACGCGCCGTCGGTTTTCGTTTTTGTTTTTCAGACGGCCCCGATGACCGTTTGAGGCCGTCTGAAACCCGTCCCCACCGAACCTATGTCTCCGAAATCTTCTTATTTCAACCTGTCGAACCTGCTGGCGCTGGCGGTACTCTTTATCGTCAGCCTCTCCGTCGGCGTTGCCGATTTCAGCTGGCAGCACGTCCTCTCGCTTAAAATCCTTAAAATATAAAGAACTCAAATACCATACGGCATATCCATCGCTTCAAAATATATTTGTTTTTTAAAGAAACGAATTACCCAAAAAATCCGTACTTGATGATTTTGTTGAGATTGCGCAGAAAATAGACTAAGATAGGATTATAAGAAAACTTGGGAACATTATTATCAAAACAAACTGTTTAGCGTATTCCCAACATACCCAAACAATGATGTTTTTGTTCCCATATATCCTTGCCGCTTCAATAGCAGCTTATAATGAAAAAATGCTTTTTGCATACCCGCCTCGCGCTTCAACGGTTTGATTTTTGATAACAATGGAGACTTATAATGCCCAACCAATCTAAACATGCATCTATCAATATTGGACTGATTCAAGCCCGAGAAGCGTTGATGACACAATTCCGCCCTATTTTGAACCAAGCCAATATTACCGACCAGCAATGGCGTATCATCCGCCTTCTGGCAGAAAACGGCACATTAGACTTTCAAGATCTCGCCAACCAAGCCTGCATCTTACGTCCCAGCCTGACCGGCATCCTGACCCGACTGGAAAAAGCAGGCTTGGCGGTACGCCTGAAACCCTCTAACGACCAGCGCCGCGTTTACCTGAAGCTGACCCAAGAAGGCGAAAAACTGTACGAAACCATAGGCGCACAAGTGGATGAACGCTATGACGCCATCGAAAAAATCTTATCCAAAGAAAAAATGCTCGAATTGAAAGAGCTTTTGCGCCAGCTCGCGCAAATTGAGCAGGCACTAAAATAAAAGAAACTGAATGACAGATTCCACACACACACTCAAGAGTCCATTCCGCGATGCTATGGCATCCTGTGCCGCAGGCGTCCATGTTATTACCACAGACGGACAGTCCGGACGTTACGGCATTACCATGACAGCCGTAGCGCCGATTACCGACGAGCCGCCTACCGTTATGTTATGTATCAACCGGCAGGCAGGCATCATTCCCATATTGCAGGCAAACCGAAACCTCTGTATCAACACCCTGTCAGAAAATCAGCAAGACGTCGCCGAACACTTCGCAGGACTCACCAACCTTTCCCCCGAAGAACGCTTCGAATACCACATTTGGCATAGAGGGCAAACCGGCCAACTCGAAGTTGAAGGCGCACTGACCCATTTACACGGTCACATTATTGATCAACACGAAATCGGCACACATTTCATCTTTTATGTCCGCATCGATGAAATCACCACTACCCACACCGACAACCCGGCGCTACTGTATTTCCGCCGACAATTCAAATCATTGGCCTAAACACAAGGTCGTCTGAAAACCCATCTTCGTTTTCAGACGACCCATTGATTCCGCATCCCCTCATCAACGACCAATCAATACACCGATAACCAAAGTATCATTCCCTTTGAATCCTGACGGCACAACACTGTATACTTTCACATCAAATGACTATAGTGGATTAACTTTAAATCAGGACAAGGCGGCTGAAGCCGCAGACAGTACAGATAGTACGGAACCGATTCACTTGGTGCTTCAGCACCTTAGAGAATCGTTTTCTTTGAGCTAAGGCGAGGTAACGCCGTACTGGTTTAAAGTTAAGCCACTATATAATCCCATCCCAAACAAGGACAGCCATGAAAGCAATGATACTGGCAGCAGGACGCGGAGAAAGGATGCGCCCCCTGACCGACCACACACCCAAACCACTTCTAAAAGTCGGCAGCGAACCACTCATCGGCTGGCATATACGTCGTCTGAAAAATGCAGGTTTCACCGAAATCGTCATCAATCACGCATGGCTAGGCGAACAAATCGAAGCCACACTTGGTAACGGCGCACAATACGGAATCAGCATAGCCTACTCTCCCGAATCGACAGGCGGACTGGAGACCGCCGGCGGAATCGCCACCGCTCTACCCTTACTGGGCGACGCCCCTTTCCTTGTCATCAACGGAGATGTTTTGACCGATATCGACTTCAACGCCGCCCGACAGGCTGCCACATCCCTACAAACATCCAACCTACTGGCACATATTTGGTTGGTTCCCAATCCCCCGCACAATCCGGAGGGCGATTTTTCCATTTCCTCCGATGGACAGGTACACTCCAATAAAACCGAAGGAATCGCACTAACCTTCAGCGGCATAGGCATATACCACCCCGACCTTTTCCAAAATACACCACCCAACCAAATCGCCAAACTCGCGCCTCTATTGCGGGAAGCCATGAACCAACACCGCGTTACCGGCGAGCAACACAATGGATTATGGCTGGATGTCGGCACTACAGAACGACTCAAAATAGCAAATGAACTTGCCGCAAATTGGGATTAACATTCACCACTCAGCTCATTTATATTCATTGAGACATAATATAAAGTTCAGAAATATAATTACATAAAATATCATGACCAACCTGATAATTTATTGTATAAAAACTCTATATTTTTAATAATATTCAAATTAATTTTGATGACTTTAGATACAGTTTTTATTGTAAGAAAATTTATTACAGCACTCACGCATTTTTCCTGAAATATGGATCCGTATCTTTCATTCCATACCTACCGTATTTCCTGTATTTAACACACCAAACATGAATCATCCTTCATTCAATTATCGTTCCCTATCAACCAGAGATACGCCATGAATATCGCAGCCATTCAAACTGCACTGGAAGCAGTAAAAATCCCCGGTACCGAACGCACGCTCGGCAGTGAAAAAGCCGTCCAACTGTTGGAAGAACGTTCCGACGGCCTCCATATCGGACTGAAATTCGGATTCCCCGTCGGCCACATCGCCGCCGACATCGCCAACAGCCTGCAAGAAGCCGTCATCGGCATCACGGGCGACACGCATATCCACCTCAGCATCGACACGGAAATCACAACGCACAAAGTACAGCCCGGCGTTGCCACCATCAAAGGCGTCAAAAACATTATCGCCGTTGCATCCGGCAAAGGCGGTGTCGGCAAATCCACCACCACCGCCAATCTTGCCACCGCCATGGCACGCATGGGCGCGCGAGTGGGCGTACTGGATGCCGACCTCTACGGTCCGAGCCAACCGACCATGTTGGGCGTGCAAGACCGCAAACCTGACCAACAAAACAAAAAACTGATTCCCGTCGAAGCCGACAGCGGCATCCAAGTGATGTCCATCGGCTTTCTGGTCGATACCGACCAAGCCGTCGTTTGGCGCGGCCCGATGGTCAGCCAAGCCTTGCAGCAGTTGATGTTCCAAAGCGAGTGGGATGAAGTGGACTACCTCTTCATCGACCTGCCGCCGGGTACAGGCGATATCCAGCTCACCCTGTCGCAGAAAATCCCTGTAACCGGTTCGGTCGTCGTTACCACGCCGCAAGACATCGCCCTGATTGACGCGCGCAAAGCAGTCGATATGTTCCACAAAGTCAATATTCCGATTTTCGGCGTACTGGAAAACATGTCGGTACATATCTGCTCCAACTGCGGCCACACCGAAGCTATTTTCGGTTCGGAAGGCGGCAAAAACCTGGCAGGTCGTCTGAATGTCCCGCTGCTCGGACAGCTTCCGTTAAGCCTGCCCGTACGCGAAGCAATGGATGGCGGCGCGGCGAAACAATTGTTTGACGAACATCCTACCATTGCCAAAATCTATACCGACGCAGCCTTCCAAATCGCCCTGACCATTGCAGACAAAGGCAAAGATTTCAGCAGCCGCTTCCCGAAAATCGTGATTGAATGATACAACCACAAACCAATAAAGCCCGATTGCAATAATCGGGCTTTATTTTTGACTAAAAGGTCGTCTGAAAACTCAGATTGTCTTTACAAATCTCAGCTTATCCCAATATATACCATCCAAACAAAAACACCTCTTATCCACACCATGGCACAAGTATCGAAAATACAACACAAATCTATGGAATAATTAACAGAGAGACAAAAAAGAAAAATATCATTTCCAGTAGAAAAAATATATCTTCATATAAAATTTCCTACCATATTAAATATATAAAATGCAACGCTTGATTTCAACAATGACCAAACCGAACAAATAAGATATTTTTAATTAACTAAAAAGCAAAAAACGCAATTTAAAACCAAAATAAATCAAAAAACATAAATATATTATATGTGTTATTATTTTTTTTGTTATATATTACATATAGATAATGAGGAAATCGATTGTTTTTTTATAATGAAGTTAATATTTGATAAAAAAAAATAATAAATACAAAATAAGGAACTTCATATAATGGTGATCATGTACGAAGTAGCAAATCGTGCTTCGAACCATTTGTTTTCTGAATCAATTTTATTTTTTAGAAATAAAATTTTATGTATTTTACTACTGCTCGATGACCAGTGGTATGCATATTAGATAAACGGCATATATTTGTCAATTAAAATATGCAAAATATATAGATTCATCCATATTATTATTTATGTGTTTTTATCAGGGAGATAATTATGAAACACAAAACACACATGAATCGTTTTACCGCGCTCAACAAAACAGTGGCTTTGTCATTGGCAGCTGCAGGTCTTGTTTCTGCTTCGCCTGCATTTGCAGCAGCGCTGACAAATGCTTCATATGTAAGCATTAACGATAACAACGAACCCGTCCGCGGCAACTATGACAGCAAGGGCGCAACTGGCCGTTACGGTGTAGCTGTCGGCGTTCAAGCCAGTGCAAAAAGCCACAGCACCGTTGCAATTGGTACTGAAACCACTGCTGAACATGAATCCGCCACTGCAGTTGGCACACTCTCCAAAGCTGAAGGCACTGCCGCTGCAGCTTTCGGTCAAGGCGCCAATGCAACTGCTAATGCAGCTACCGCCATCGGTCGCCAAGCTGCCGCAAAAGGCAACAGCAGCACTGCAGTAGGTTCTTCCTCTGTCGCTGAAGGCTTGTCTTCTACCGCATTTGGCTCCGGCTCTAATGCTACAGCTCCTGCATCCACCGCTGTCGGACAAGGTACTCAAGCAACAGGCGCTTACACCGTTGCAGTAGGTCAAAAAGCTCAAGCCAGCGGCACTTCTGCGGCTGCAGTAGGTTCTTCTTCCGTCGCCAGCGGCAACTACTCTGTTGCAACAGGTCCTGCTTCCCAAGCTACTGGAAACGCCAGCGTAGCTTCTGGTCTGCAGGCCCAAGCTAAAGGCGGCTCTTCTGTCGCTATCGGTCGCGGAGCGATTGCAAGTGATGAATACTCTGTTGCTTTAGGCGCAAATTCTACTACTTCTGCTGCAGTAGGCACTAACAGCGCTACTGTAAACGGCGTAACTTACAGTGGTTTTGCCGGTACTAATCCTACATCTACAGTAAGTGTAGGCTCAGCAGGTAACGAACGCACAATCACCAATGTTGCAGCCGGCCGTATCACACCTACCAGCACAGATGCCATCAACGGCAGCCAACTGTACCAAGTAGCCGCACAAACAAACGGCAACACCATCGTTATCAATAACCTCCAAGACCGTATCAACGATATGAACAAAGACCTGCGTGCAGGTATCGCTGGTGCTACTGCAATCGGCTTCCTGCAACGTCCGAACGAAGCAGGTAAAAGTATCGTTTCTGCAGCTGTAGGTGGCTATCGTGGTCAACAAGCAATTGCTGTTGGTTATGCACATAATTCCGATAACAACAAATGGTCTATCAAAACCGGCGTAAGCGTGAACACCCGCAAAGATGTCAACTGGGGCGGAAGCGTCGGCTACCAATGGTAAGACCTAGAGGGGATGGTTTAAAATCATCTCCATCTATCAAAGATTTGATATAAAAGGAAAAAACATGAAATTATCGAAATTTGTATTGCCTGCGATTGCAGCACTCTCCTTGGCAGCCTGTGGTAATCTGAGCAAAGTTAGCAAAGAAGGCACTACTGACAATCCCGTATGGCCTGATGCAGCAAAAACCACCCTGCGTCACGATGGTACTCAACATGGCTCTTGGCCAAACTGGGATAATGTCCGTCAAATTGAAGCCGGCATGAATAAAGACCAAATCTATGAACTGATTGGACGTCCTCACTTCCAAGAAGGTCTTTATGGCGTGCGCGAGTGGGACTACTTGTTCAACTACCGTGAAAATGGCGAACACAAAACTTGCCAATTCAAAATTCTGTTTGATAAAGACAAAAATGCCCAATCATTCTATTGGATGCCTGAAGGCTGCGGTCCGAAAAAAGCAGAACCTCAAGTTGTTCGTGAAGTCATTATTCGCGAAGTTGCACCTGCACCCGCGCAAACTCGTATTCGCCAATAAATTATCGACTAATGAACTGAGTCTCTATTTTTAATTTGCTGAAATAGTCGCTCATATCAAATCAAAGCCGGATCATGTACTCAAACATGATTCGGCTTTTCGCATTTTTAGTTTTCAGACGACCTACATGTGGTCTATCCCCACCATACTGTCTCTTAAATACCACCAAATTATCCCGCTAGAAACAGCATCCAAAGCAATCACTCTAAGAGAGTCTCATACAAAGTTCCGCCGAGAAGTGTTGCAACTGTATTGTTTGCCTTATAATAGCGACTCCCTAAAAATTTCCAAACTACCCTCCCTATAATATTCTGCATAAATAAGGGATTGCACATACCATCGGAATATCATATTATTCCCTAACAATAAATAAAAACACTTAAAATAAAATTTCCTTTTAATACAGTTAAATACAAAATATCAAGTAACCAATGGGGATCTCCTTTTTGTAAGATATTTCATCGGCATGATGCCTGAAAATATTTACTGTATAAAAGGTTATACAAGAAATGGATAATTGAATAATGAGTATCGGACTATTACGCGTACTGCTTCAAAGCCAGACCATTACAAATGCACAAGCTGAACATTACGGCAATGCCTTGAAATCAGGGAAAGAAATCTTACCCATGCTTTTTGCGGACGGCATCATCTCTCCTAGAAGTTTAGGAGAATTAGTTGCACGTGTATTCAGCTACCCCTTATTGGATTTGCATCATTATCCTCGCAGCAATGTCATAACTGATGTTTTAAGCGAAGAACAGATGGTTCAAAATCGATGCATACCCATATTTCGTCGCGGCCGTAAAGTTTATCTGGCCGTATCAGACCCGACACAAATCCAAAACTTCCAAAAAATCACTTTTTCTTCAGGTGTTACGATAGATTTGGTTGTCGTACCTGACGATCAGTTAAGCTCCCTTTTAGAATGGTTAGGACAACGTTCTACCACTATCTTAAAAGAAATTAGTGAAGAACAAGAAGCTGCCCAGCCCTCTCAGGCGCTTTATATTGACAACGAAGAGGCTGAAGATGGGCCTATTCCACGCTTTATTCACAAAACTTTATCAGATGCACTAAATGCAGGCGCATCCGATATACATTTCGAATTTTATGAACAAATGGCTCGTGTCCGTTTTCGTGTAGATGGACAGCTAAGGGAAGTGGTTCAACCCCCTGTTGCTGTACGCGGACAGCTGGCTTCACGTATCAAAGTAATGGCGCGTTTGGACATTTCGGAAAAACGCGTACCGCAAGATGGTCGTATTCAGATTGCTTTCCATAAACACGGTCGCCCCATTGATTTTCGTGTAAGTACGTTACCTACGCTTTTTGGCGAAAAAGTGGTAATGCGTATTCTGAATTCTGATGCAGCAACTTTAAATATTGACCAACTGGGATTCGAACCCTTCCAAAAAGAAATGCTGCTTGAGGCTATTCATCGGCCTTATGGCATGGTATTGGTAACAGGTCCGACAGGCTCCGGTAAAACCGTATCACTTTATACTTGCTTGAATATTTTAAATACAGAAGACGTCAATATTTCCACCGCAGAAGACCCGGCCGAGATTAATTTGCCCGGCATCAACCAAGTCAACGTCAATGATAAACAAGGTTTGACTTTTGCTGCGGCCTTGAAATCTTTCTTGCGACAAGACCCTGACATTATCATGGTAGGTGAGATTCGGGACTTGGAAACCGCGGATATTGCCATCAAAGCGGCACAAACCGGACATATGGTGTTTTCAACGTTGCATACCAATAACGCGCCTGCGACCCTATCCCGTATGTTGAACATGGGGGTTGCCCCATTCAACATTGCCAGTTCCGTCAGCTTAATTATGGCGCAACGACTATTGCGTCGTCTGTGTTCGAGCTGTAAGCGTGAGGTTGAACGTCCTCCAGTTCCCGCATTAAAAAAAGCAGGATTTACAGATGAGGATTTAGTAAAGGATTGGAAACTCTACCGTCCTGTCGGTTGCGATAGTTGTCGTGGTAAAGGCTTTAAAGGCCGTGTCGGTGTCTACGAAGTAATGCCGATTACCGAGGAAATGCAACGTGTCATTATGAATAATGGTACGGAAGTTGATATTATGAACATGGCCTATAAAGAAGGCATGGTCGATTTACGCCGTGCAGGCTTATTAAAAGTTATGCAAGGGTTGACTTCATTAGAAGAAGTGATTGCTCACACTAACGATTAAACCATTGAATCGAAGAAATACGGGGACTTTTGTTTTCTTCATTCTTAAACATTAAACCAAGGGGTAACAAAATGGCTCAAGCAGAGCAAAAAAGAGGCTTATTCGCTCAAAAAAATAAAGGCAAACGTTTTACGTTTGAAGGTAAAAATACCAATACGGATCAATTGGTCCGAGGCGAAGTAGTCGCCAAAGACGAAGAAGAAGCGCGTAAAAAGCTCCAACGCCGCGGGATACGCCCTTTACGTATCAGTAAGGTAAAGGCAACTAAAAAGCGTCGTATTACTCAGGAAGACATTACTGTCTTTACCCGTCAACTCGCCACCATGATGAAAGCAGGTCTGCCTTTAATGCAGGCTTTTGAAATTGTCGCACGCGGACACTCCAACCCATCCATGACTGAAATGTTGATGCAAGTCCGTGCAGATGTGGAACAAGGTAGTGCATTAGGTAAATCATTTGCCAAATATCCAAAATATTTCGACCGTTTTTATTGCAATCTGATTGCGGCTGGCGAAGCTGGCGGTGTTTTGGAAAGCCTGTTGGATAAACTTGCTGTATATAAAGAGAAAACGCAAGCCATTAAGAAAAAAGTGAAGACTGCGCTGACGTACCCAATTTCTATTATTGTTGTTGCAATAGCATTGATTTTTGTGATGATGCGCTGGGTATTGCCTGAATTTGGTAAGGTTTACGAAAGCATGGGAGCGAAACTGCCTGACTTAACCCAAATTGTTATGGATATTTCCAAAATTTTTGTGGAATATGGATGGCTGATGATCGTTATCTTTATTGCCGTTTGTTTTGGTGTTTATAAACTACATGAAAAATCAACAAGTTTCCAAAAACGCATAGATGCAATGATCTTACGTTTACCAATTTTTGGTCCGATTGTCCGTAAAGCGACTATTGCTCGGTGGGCTCGTACCACTTCCACCTTGTTTGCCGCAGGCGTACCTTTGGTAGAAGTTTTAGATTCAGTAGCAGGAGCAGCCGGTAATATCCTTTATGAGGAGGCAACACAAGACATTCGTGCGAAAGTTACTCAAGGTCTTTCTTTGACTTCGAGTATGCAAAGTACGGATATGTTCCCCAATATGGTTATTCAAATGGCCGCTATTGGTGAAGAATCCGGTTCCCTTGATGATATGTTGAATAAGGCTGCTGAATTTTACGAAGATGAAGTTGATAACTCTGTAGCACAATTATCCTCACTGATGGAGCCCATCATTATGGTAGTTTTAGGCGCCATCATCGGAACATTGTTGGTAGCAATGTATCTGCCGCTGTTTAACCTCGGTAACGTAGTAGGTTAATATGTTGGAATCTTTGGATACATTAGCGCCATTTGCTATTCCATTATCTGTCGTTGTTGGTTTGTTGATCGGAAGTTTCCTTAATGTCGTCATTTACCGCGTTCCTGTTATGATGGAACGTGGCTGGACTCAGTTTGCGAAAGAGCATTTGCAACTTGAATTAACGGAAGAAGAGCAGCAACCATTCAATTTGATGAAACCGGATTCCCGCTGCCCTAAGTGTCATGCCCCGGTAAAGGCTTGGCAAAATATTCCGATTTTCAGTTATCTGATGCTTGGCGGTAAATGTGGTTCGTGTAAAACACCTATCAGCATCCGTTATCCCTTAATCGAATTATTGACCGGCATATTGTTTGGTGTTGTGGCGTGGCAATATGGCTGGACGATGGCGGCATTCGGTGGGTTGATATTGACCGCGCTATTGATTGCATTGACCTTTATCGATGCAGATACTCAATATTTACCTGACAACCTGACCCTGCCGTTGATATGGTTAGGTTTGCTGTTTAATTTAAACAGCACATTCGTGCCATTAAAATCTGCCGTTTTAGGCGCGGTTTTCGGCTATATGAGCTTATGGCTGTTGTGTTTTATCTATAAGCTTTTGACTGGAAAAATCGGTATGGGTAACGGCGATTTTAAATTGCTGGCTGCACTAGGTGCATGGCTTGGTGTCGGCATTTTACCTGTATTGGTCTTTATGGCAGCGTTAATTGGTCTGATTGGTGCGATTATCGGACGTGTTGCCAAAGGACAATATTTTGCATTCGGTCCGAGTTTGGCTATTGCCGGCTGGATTATTTTGGTAGCTAACGAGCCGGTACATCGTGCCGTCACTTGGTGGCTGACCAAATCAGGGTTTTAATATGACTTTATGGATAGGTTTGACAGGCGGTATCGGCAGCGGGAAATCTCAAGCAGCAAAAATCTTTTCTGATTTGGGTGTCCCGCACATTGATGCCGACGCCCTGAGTCGAAACCTGACGGCGGATAACGGTATAGCATTACCGGCTATCCGCCGTCTTTTTGGCGACAAGGTTTTTCATACCCAAAACAGTCTGAACCGTGCTGCTTTGAGGGATCTGGTTTTCAGACGACCTCAAGCCAAAAAAGAATTGGAGGAGGTGTTGCTGCCTTTGATTTTAAATGAAATCAAATCGGCAAAAACCCGCTATCCTAACGCAGCATACGGCATCATCGATGTACCTTTGCTGATTGAAAATCCGGAATTTTTAGCGGCTGTCGATAGAGTATTGGTTATCGACGTTTCTGAAGCAACCCAAATTCTTCGCGTTCAGCAAAGAAGCGGTTTGAATACAGAAGAGATCAAGCGCATTATGAACACTCAGGCCAACCGCAAAACGCGGCTGCTCTATGCAGATGATGTCTTAGAAAATGAAGGGACTTTATCTGAATTGACCCAAAAAATTCAGGGACTGCATAGGTTTTATCTGGGATATTCCGGCAACTCGAAATTTGGTACATCATTGCCCTAACGTGAAATATTTCAATCAACAGACAAAGCATAAATGATTTGTAAGGAACAAATAATGACTGAAGTAACGACTGTAAAATGTCCGACCTGTCAAAAGCCGGTGATATGGAATGAAGAGAGCAAATACCGGCCTTTTTGCAGTCAACGTTGCCGATTGATTGACTTAGGTGAATGGGCGCAAGAGAAATATACGGTTGCAACAGAAGAAGATGATAGTTTATCGGACTTATTAAAATTATAAACGATAGAACATAACTATCTAATAGAACCTGGTTTAACAAACAAAAAATAAAGCCATTTATAGTGGATTAACTTTAAACCAGTACGGCGTTACCTCTCCTTACCGTACTACCTGTACTGTCTGCGGCTTCGTTGCCTTGTCCTGATTTAAATTTAATCCACTATACCCCTCCTCTTCCCGCCTTTCCAATAAGATGGAAAACACAAAAGGTCGTCTGAAAACACCATTCCGTTTTTACGGAAGCAGCATTTTCAGACGACCTTTTGTTCTTAACGCTTATTTCAGAAGAAACCGCTTCTATTGCGCTTACTTCACAATCTCGACCGGACCGTGATCGTCGCAGTGGTCGCCGTGTTGGTGGTGCAGGCGGCCGTTGACGATGTAGTCGGTGTGATCGCCGTGCGGTACGGCTTCGTGGCCGCAGCCTTCGCCGTGAACGTGACCGTTGCAGGTATCGACGGGATGGCAGCCGTCAGGGTTGGTTTCATTGACGCTTAAGCTGTGTTCGTCGTAATGACCGTTGTGTTCGTGGTGCAGGTGGCCGTCGTGCAGATAGTCGGTGTGGTCGTCATGTTTGATGGCGGTATGGCCGCAACCGGCGCCATGGGTATGGTCGTGATGATCGTGGATTTTGCAAGTCATTTTGATTCCTCGTTATCGATGGTTAATTCAAACCCTTTAGGTTACGGTCTCTATGTTATCCTTTTTTGGCAGTCCGGTAAACAATTTCTTCTTTATTAACATAGTGTTACGGTATATCATTATAGGCTTTAAAGGTCGTCTGAACGCGCCATTTCGATGTTATGACTCTTGCGGATGTTTCAGACGACCTCCCCATTCGTTATCATTTATAATGTCATTTCTTAGGCGGCCCGGCAGTCCGTGCCGATGATGTGTATAGGTCGTCTGAAAACAATATCAAGATAAATATAGGATTTTTACACTATGTGGGACACAGTACGGCAATGGCTGCATACTCTGCCAGTACGCGAGGAAGTGGTGGAATCGGTGCTGATGGTCATGGCGCTGCTGGTTTTGCGGGGCGTTTTGCTGAACCTGTATCTGCGCCGCCACCCGCATTACAGCATCGAGGAAAAACGCCGCTCCTTGGTACTCAGCCGCAATCTGACGCTGATTTTAACGATTTTCGGGCTGGCGGTAATTTGGGCGACTCAAATCCAGACGCTGGCGCTGTCGATGTTTGCCGTAGCGGCAGCGATTGTGGTGGCGACGAAGGAACTGATTATGTGTTTGTCGGGCAGCATCTTGCGCTCGGTAACGAAACAATATTCGGTCGGCGACTATATTGAAGTGAACGGCCTGCGCGGGCGTGTGGTCGATATTATAGTAAATTAAAAACAAAATAGTACAATAC
>NZ_KV838085.1:0-334 GCF_001838645.1 Neisseria sp. HMSC70E02
CATTTAGGGGATTTTCCATGAGCACCTTCTTCCAGCAAACCGCACAAGCCATGATCGCCAAACACATCGACCGCTTCCCGCTATTGAAGTTGGATCAGGTGATTGATTGGCAACCGATCGAACAATACCTGAATCGTCAAAGAACCCGTTACCTTAGAGACCACCGCGGCCGTCCCGCCTATCCCCTGTTGTCCATGTTCAAAGCCGTCCTGCTCGGACAATGGCACAGCCTCTCCGATCCCGAACTCGAACACAGCCTCATCACCCGCATCGATTTCAACCTGTTTTGCTGTTTTGACGAACTGAGCATCCCCGATTACAGCACCTTATGCCG
>NZ_KV838086.1:0-251 GCF_001838645.1 Neisseria sp. HMSC70E02
CATCAGTTGCTGGACGGCATTATGCGCAAAGCCCACCGCAACCGTCCGCTGACGGAAGCGCAAACCAAACGCAACCGATATTTATCAAAGACCCGTTATGTGGTCGAACAAAGCTTCGGTACGCTGCACCGTAAATTCCGCTACGCCCGGGCAGCCTATTTGGGTCTGCTCAAAGTGAGTGCGCAAAGTCATCTGAAAGCGATGTGTTTGAACCTGTTGAAAGCGGCTAACAGGCTAAGTGTGCCTGTTGC
>NZ_KV838087.1:0-538 GCF_001838645.1 Neisseria sp. HMSC70E02
CAATCCCCATTTTGATACCACACAACGATAAAGATGAAATGTCCGGTTTATTTTTTGAAAGGGGGCGGAATGAAGGAAATTCAGCGGGGATTTTCTTTGTCTCAATTGGTTTTTACCATCATGATGGTGGGGATTTTAACGTCGATTGCCTACCCGTCTTACCAAAAATATGTTGAAAATACCAAGCTGCAGGAAGTGCGGGCTGCCATGCTGGAAAACGCCCAATTTCTGGAGCGTTTTTATCAAAAAAACGGAAGTTTCAAACAAAGCTCTACCCAATGGCCGGAATTGCCGATTAAGGAAATCGGCGATTTTTGCATCAAGGTGCAAGGCGACGCCAAAGGCACGCCGGACGGGCGGTTTACCCTGAAGGCAGTAGCGCGGTCGGATAAAAATCCCAAGGTATTGAAGATCAACGAAAGCTTTGTCACGGTATCGTGTGAAACGACCGAAAGCACCTGCGAAGACAAGGCGCAGCATTTCGCCAATACGGACAAATCATGCAAGATATTTGAGTCTTGAGGCATCGATAGCAAAA
>NZ_KV838088.1:0-5456 GCF_001838645.1 Neisseria sp. HMSC70E02
GGGGATGTCCAACTTTTGGGGTGCAGTTCAAACTTGAAATCGGGTTTTCAGACGACCTTTTTACATCGTCGGCTGTCTTTCTGCATGATTCGGTAAACGGACACTGCAACACCACAAACAACCTGCCTTAGCGCCGGCTCTCTACGATTGCCCCACTCTATCGGCTCAAGGCTGCACACATATCAGGTCGTTTTTTACCACCAGTAATACGGCCGGTAAAACGGGAATCCCCACTCGTCGTAATAGCGGTAATAGCGTGCTTCGCGCAGCTGTTGTTGGGAAATATAATTTTGCCATGCCATCTTATAGCAGGCTTGGAACATCGGGTCGGACACTTTGTCGATGTATTTCAGGCGGAAGGCTTTTTGTTCTGCACTGGGCGTGCCGACTTGCTCCGCCTGCTCGAACTGTTTGCGCATCAGTTTGGCAGTCTCCGGATCGCATTCGGCAGCCAGACTGACTTGAAGATTCTGTTCATAACGTCTTTGCGCGCGTTCGCGGGCGGCTTTTTGTTCGGGCGTAGTGGCACAAGCGGCCAGGGTTGCCACGATACACAACATCAGGGAAGCTCGAATGGGAGACATGATTTTTCCTTTTTATATCAAGGGATAGGGATAATGTACGCCTTTTGCGGCAAATTGTGAAGCCTGTCGTACCGCCCATATCCAACCGATAAAACCCTGCCAAAACAAATCGTACCACCTGACAAGAGGTCGTCTGAAAAGTGAAGGGCCATTTTCAGACGACCTCGTATCTCACCCTGCTCTTTTTATAGTGATTTCGCCATATTCATTGAAGAAGCCCTTAGCGATACAATATCGCACCATATCCAATCGAATCGAGGTCGTCTGAAAAATTGAAAAGGGATTGATATGACGGCAAATCATCACGAAGAAACACCAAACGAGCCACAGCAGCCGACCAGCCGCCACAAGCGTCGGCACGAACGCCTGCATGCGCCACCGTTTTGGCAGGCGGACAGGCCGTATCTGCACGAACACCATATTTCCGATGCGCGCTTCCGCAGGCTGGGCTATATCATGGCGATGTTGGCGGGCGCAATCAACGCAGGCGGTTTCTTTGCGTTTTCACGTTATACGTCACACGTTACCGGCTCGATGTCGATGCTGGCAGACGCTGTTTATCTGCGCGAATGGGTAACAGCGGCGGTGGCTTTGATCAGCGTGTTGTGTTTCATTGTCGGCGCGGCGCATTCGGGCTGGGTGGTTTTGTGGACGCAGCAGAAGCGGTTTCGCGGCAGCTTCGGTTTTTCCATGTGGCTGGAAGCGGTTTATCTGCTGATATTCGGCTTGTTCGGTCTGACGACATCGAAGTGGAACATCGGGGACGGGAATTTGGTTTTCCCGTCGTTGGCCTTGTTTTTAATGTGTTTTATCATGGGAATGCACAATACGGTGATGACGCTTTTGTCCGGCGGCGCGATCCGTTCGACGCACATGACCGGCACGGCGACCGACTTGGGCATCGAGCTTTCGCGTGCACTGTATTACTCGAAAAAACATCATCCGCGCCTGCCTCATGTGCATGTCAACAAACCGAAGATGTGGCTGTTGAACGGCTTGATGTGGGCATTTCTGCTGGGCGGCGTCGTGGGTGCTTGGGGCTACCACAAAATCGGACACCATTTCGCGCTGCCGGTATCCGCCGTCTTGTTCATTTTGGGCGCAGGGTCTGTGGGCTATGATGTGAAAGTGCGCTTGAAATTTGCGCTGGCGGGATGGTATCGGCGGCATCGTGCGAAACAGCGTTAAAAAGCGGTATCGCGGCAAATCCGCATACCGCCATGCCAATTATCGGCTTTCAGTGAACCAAATCGCTTTTCTTTTGCCCAATCAAATAGATACTCCTGCGTGATGACAACCCCTTCAAACCTAGTCTTTTGTTTTGAATGAAAAACACCTTAATCAAGGCTGCCGCATCGCGTTATCCCTGAAACGCGCGGGCAATGAATGGACAGCGATTGGATTAATGGCAATATGAGTCATGGCGGGAACCATCCCTTCTTCCAACTGATTTTCAGACGACCCCTGCGTCGTTGTCGAAAGGACATCTCAATGAAATTCTTGAAACCTCTGACCGTTGCCGCGTTGGCAATCCCTTTGGCACTGACCGGCTGCGTAACCGATCCTGTAAGCGGACAACGCAACACCAGCAAAACCGCTATGTACGGCTTAGGCGGCGCGGCAGTGTGCGGCATCGTCGGCGCACTGACCCACGGCGGTAAAGGCGCGCGCAATTCCGCGTTGGCGTGCGGCGCGATTGGCGCGGGCGTAGGCGGCTACATGGACTACCAAGAGAAAAAACTGCGCGAAAACCTGAAAAACACCAACATCGAAGTAGAACGCCAAGGCAACCAAATCAAGTTGGTGATGCCTGAAAACGTCACCTTCGCCACAGGCAGCGCGGCATTGAGCGATCAGGCGCGAAACGCTTTGGCGACCGCTTCCGAAACACTGGTGCAATATCCCGACACGACCTTGACGATTAACGGTCATACCGACAACACCGGCAATGATGCCATCAACGAACCGCTGTCCCGCAACCGCGCACTTGCCGTTGCCGACTACCTGCAATCCCGCGGCGTAAACGGCTCGCGCCTGACCACCGCCGGCTACGGCTCTCGCCACCCGATTGCATCTAACGCCACAGCCGAAGGCCGCGCCCAAAACCGCCGCGTCGAGATTTTGATCAATCCCGACCAAAACGCCATCAACGCGGCGAAACAGCAAATGTAAGCTATCCGTCTGAAGATGCAGCTTAAAGGTCGTCTGAAATCCGATTTTGGGTTTCAGACGACCTTTTTTCATTGCGCCATCGGTTCGCCGGTTTTGCCACCTATTCATCAGGTTTTCGGTTGAATGCCTCATCACTAAGGCCAAAAGCAAACCAAACCTTTGATTTTTCAGACGACCTCAAGCCATTCCACCAATATAGTGGATTAACTAAATCAGGACAAGGCGACGAAGCCGCAGACATACAGATAGTACGGCACCGATTCACTTGGTGCTTCAGCACCTTAGAGAATCGTTTTCTTTGAGCTAAGGCGAGGTAACGCCGTACTGGTTTAAAGTTAATCCACTATATTTATTCACCTGCCGACACTGTTCATGTTCCGTTTTCCCGCTCTATCATCCTTGACACTGCCTGATGACAGTGATTTAATTTCCTAATATGATTAATAATCATTTTTAATCAAATATGGAAAAGCAGATCGTTTGGACACCGCGCCAATCCGCGCCCAAAGCCTTTCCCGAACGGCAGGCGTTGATGCCGATATGGGGCGGCATACCGATTCCCCGTCCGCAATGGCAAAATATTTGGCAGCAGAAGCTCCCCCATGCCGCCGATTCCGACGCGCTCGCCTATCTGCACATCCCCTTCTGCGCCAACCACTGCGTGTTCTGCGGCTTCTACCGCAACGCGTGGAAAGAGAGTTACAGCAGCGTTTACACCGACAAAATCATCGAAGAAATGGCGGCAGAATCCGAAATCCGCCAAGGCAACGGCAAAATCCGCGCCGTCTATTTCGGCGGCGGCACGCCCACCGCGCTGCAAACCCCGGACCTCGCCAGACTCATCCGCGCCTGTTACCAATACCTGCCGATTGCCGACGACTGCGAGTTCACCATCGAAGGCCGCATGAGCCATTTCGACATCGAAAAAGCCCAAGCCTGCATCGAAGCGGGCGCCAACCGCATTTCCATCGGCGTGCAAACTTTCGACACCGCCATCCGCCGCCGCCTCGGCCGCAAACACGGCGGCGACGAAGCCTTTACCTATCTGGAAAAACTGTGTGAAATCAATGCCGTCATCGTTGTCGATTTGATGTTCGGCCTGCCCAACCAAACCGACACCGTTTGGCAAAACGACCTCGAACGCGCCACCGCCCTACCTTTGTCCGGACTCGACACCTACGCCTTCAACCTCTATCCCATGCTGCCCATCAACCGCATGGTGGAGAAAGGCGCATTTCCCGCCCCGCCCGGTTTCGACGTTCAGGCAGACCAATACGCCTACGCCGTCGAAACGCTGGCACAAAAAGGCTGGAACCAAGTCAGCAACAGCCATTTCGCCTATCCCGGCCGCGGAGAACGCAACCGTTACAACACGCTGGTCAAATCCAATATCCCCTGCTGGGCGTTCGGCTCCGGCGCAGGCGGCAACCTCGGCGGCTTCAGCTATCAGGTGCAGGGCGATTTGGACAGCTACCTCGCCACCCCGAAAGGCGAAAAAAACATCGCCTTCATGAGCGGCCACAGCCCGAACAAAACCCTGCTCGGACAAGTGCAGCACGACATGGAAACAGGCCGTCTGAATCCCTCGCTGTTTGACGGCAACGCCGCCGCGCAGAAACTGATT
Source organism: Neisseria sp. HMSC70E02 (assembly GCF_001838645.1). Taxonomy (NCBI): domain Bacteria; kingdom Pseudomonadati; phylum Pseudomonadota; class Betaproteobacteria; order Neisseriales; family Neisseriaceae; genus Neisseria; species Neisseria sp. HMSC70E02. The sequence continues at coordinate 4,381 of NZ_KV838088.1, forward strand.
GCCCAATGGCAGGACATGCAACTCTTTGAAGAACAAGGTTCGGACGGCCTCATCCGCCTGAACACCAGCGGCCGCTACTGGTCGCCCACCCTCATCCGCAAACTCATGCTCACCCTTCCGACCCAAGACAAGGATCAAACCATGCAAAAACTTTCATCCGAACAACAAATCATGTTGCGCCAATCATTGGAAAAAAATCCCGGCCAAGTGCTCGAAATGCTCGCCGCGCAAAACCAATGCAGCTTTGAAGACGTCATCCGCTGCCTGCCCGAAAACTGCATCCGCCAAACAGAAGGCAGCCGCATCGTCGAAATCCTCCAAGCCGTCGCCGCTTGGGACGAAGCCGTCACCTTCATCGCCCACACCCCCGACGCCATCGTCGAAGTTACCGGCAAACTGCCCGGTGGCAAAGTCGGCCGCGGCTTCTACAACTTCGACCACCCCGAAACCGACGGCGGCGTACACGGTCATATCTATTACGAAAACTGCGCTGCCATCTACCTTTTGGAACGCCCGTTTATGGGCAAAGCCACCTGTTCGCTCAACTTCATCAACCGCAACGGCGGCGCCATGTTCAAAATCTTCGTCGGCCGCGACGAAGCAGGCGAACTCAAACAACACCAAATCGAAGCCATGAGAAAACTGTTTGAGGCAGCTTAAACAGGTTTCAGACGACCTCCGCCTGAAGCCGATAGAAATTGCCGCATTCCTGCACAAACAAAATTATCTTCCGGCATCGTAAATAGCCGATGAAATTCGACAGGCTGCCTGCAAGATTGGTGTTTGCCACTAAAGTAAGCTTGCGCTTACCGCCCTCTCCCTAACCCTCTCCCACGGGGAGAGGGTATTGAGGATACTGAGATTCAAGCATTTTTGGCTTCTCTGCCACTTGGAGTTTCCCTGCCAACCCATCCCTCTCCCCGTGGGAGAGGGCTAGGGAGAGGGCAAAGCACAAACCAGTAAGTCAATTCTGCGGGCAAAGCCCACGCTACGACTGAAATCCAACCATTTTTGGCTTCTCTGTCGCTTGGATTCTCCCTGCCAACCCATCCCCTCTCCCCGTGGGAGAGGGTTAG
>NZ_KV838088.1:5556-23192 GCF_001838645.1 Neisseria sp. HMSC70E02
CCTCTCCCCGTGGGAGAGGGTTAGGGAGAGGGCACAGCACAAACCGTGCAGAGTATGCTTTTGGGTTTCAGTTTCACAATAGTCGGAACGTAGCGTGGGCTATGCCCACGACAGCACAACATCAAACACAAAAAGGTCGTCTGAAAATCAACAAGCCTTACCCCAAACCACTCACAAATTATTGAAATCCCGAACCACCCGACACACAAAGGAGACCCCATGCAACTCATCTTCGGTGCCAACGGCCCGTCTGGCCGCGCATTCATCCGCACACTCACCCATCCCGCCGACACCGTCGCCGTATTAAGAAGGCCGTCTGAAGATTCGTTCTTTAGCGAACACCGCATTCAGACAGCCACCGCCGACGCGCTCGATGCCGACGCACTCGACAAAGTGTTCGCGCAATACCGCCCCGACAACGTCATCAGTTTCGTCGGCGGCAAAAACGAACAAGGCATACGCAGCGACGCACTGGGCAATATCAACATCATCGCCGCCGTCCAAGCCGCCAACCCGCAAGCCCGTTTCATCCTGATTACCAGCATGGGCTGCGGCGAACAATGGGACATGATGAGCGAACCCTTCAAACAAGCCCTCGGCGAAGCCGTCCGCGCCAAAACCGAAGCCGAAATCTACCTCAAACAAAGCAGCCTGAACTGGACCATCCTCCGCCCCTGCGGCCTCGCCGACGGCGACGGCAACAGCTACAACCTGACCCTGCAACCCGAAGGCATCCCCAAAAAATACATGACTCGGAACGGACTCGCCGCCGCCGTTTCCGCCATCCTCCGCAACCCCGACAGCATCGGTAAGGTTTACACCGTCGGCGCAGGCAGTTAACACCGCGCCCATAGTCAAGCAGGTCGTCTGAAACGGTTTCAGACGACCTGCTTCCTATTATCGACAATCAGCGCGGCATCCATTCATCCACTTAAAAAACCATTCCCAAACCCCGCTTTCAGACGACCTCCTGCCTTGTGTTATGATAATGGCTCTTCACACAAAGGTATTTTATGGACAAACCCGTCTATCTCTACACCGACGGCGCATGCAAAGGCAATCCCGGTGCCGGCGGCTGGGGCGTGTTCATGCGTTACGGCGCACATGAAAAAGAACTGTTCGGCGGCGAAGCGGAAACCACCAACAACCGCATGGAGCTGACCGCCGTCATCGAAGGCCTGAAATCCCTAAAACGCCGCTGCCAAGTCATTATCTGCACCGACTCGCAATACGTCAAAAACGGTATGGAAAGCTGGATACACGGCTGGAAAAAAAACGGCTGGAAAACCGCCGCCAAAAAACCGGTTAAAAACGACGATTTATGGAAAGAGCTGGATAGTTTGGTCCAACAACACGATGTCCGCTGGACGTGGGTAAAAGGCCATGCCGGACACCCTGAAAACGAAAAAGCCGACGAACTTGCCAATCAGGGCGCGGCAAAATTTTTATAACATTTCATCCATGACTGCACTCAAACATCTCAAACCATTCTTTTGGATTGCCATCATTGCATTGATTTGTGTGACGCCCATAGCATTTATGTTCGCCTATTCGCCCTTTCATGATGTCAATGATTTTTTTCGCTTTGGCTTGTGTGATCACGTTAAGAGTGCCGAAGAGTGTGTCGACTTAATCACGCCCTCCTATTTATAGTGGATTAACTTTAAACCAGTACGGCGTTACCTCTCCTTACCGTACTACCTGTACTGTCCGCGGCTTCGTCGCCTTGTCCTGATTTAAATTTAATTCCACTATAATTTGGTGGACCCTACCTGAATGGTGGCTTTTCGCATTCATACTACTAACTGCCATTTACCTCGTTCTAAAAATCCTGATTGAAATCATCCGATTCCTATTCAGACTCAGAAAGAAAAACCCATGACCTGCCCCATCTGCACCGCAGACAACGAAGACATTTTGCTGCAAACCCCAAACCTGCGCGTTATCGCCGTCCACAACGAAGCCGCAGCCCCGGCATTCTGCCGCGTCATCTGGAACGACCACATCGCCGAGATGACCGACCTTTCAGCCGCCGAACGTGCCGAAATCATGGAAATGGTGTATAAAGTCGAAGCCGCCATGCGCCAAGTGTTCCATCCCGCCAAAATCAACCTTGCCAGCTTGGGCAACGTCGTTCCCCATCTGCATTGGCACGTCATCGCCCGCTTTGAAAACGATGCCAACTTTCCCGCCCCGATTTGGGCAGCCCCCGTCCGCGAACACGGCATGACCCTGCCGGACAACTGGACGGAACAAGTCAAAGCCCTGCTGGCGTAACGTTCAGACGACCTCAATAGGCGTATCGGATACCGCATATCAACCGATTTTCAGACGACCCCTGCCGAAAAGGTCGTCTGAAACCCAACCAAAGGAAACCATATGACCTGGCAAACCTCCCGCCGCCATTTCCTCCGCGCCTGCTCCGCCGCAGCCGGAGCCGGACTGCTGCAAGCCTGCGGCACCGGCACTACCGTCACCCCATCCACTCAAACCGGCAACACAGCGAAAGCCCAACCCGTGCAGCCCAAAACCAGCCATCCCCCACGCTCCGGCGACAACCTCCTCCGCGTCGTCGCCCCTTCCGGCTTTGCCGAAGACCCTAACCGCGTCAACGCAGGCTTGACCCGCCTCTATAACGCAGGTTTTACCGTGACCAACCAACAAGCAGGCAGCCGACGCTATCAACGCTTCGCCGGCTCCGACGCCCAACGTGCCGCCGACTTCCAAGAGGTCGCCACCGGCCGCGTTGAAACACCCAAAGTCCTCATGGGTTTGCGTGGCGGCTACGGCGCGGCACGCATCCTTCCGCAAATCGACTTCGCCTCACTCGGCGCCAGAATGCGCGAACGCGGTACTTTGTTCTTCGGCTTCAGCGACGTTTGTGCCGTCCAACTCGCCCTGCTCGCCAAAGGCAATATGGTAAGTTTCGCCGGCCCCATGGTTTACAGCGAATTCGGCAAACCCGAACCCAGCGTCTTCACCATGGATTCGTTCATCCGCGGCACCACCAACAACGTCAACATCATCGACGTTCCCGCCATCCAACGTGCCAACGTCAACGTTGAAGGTACTTTGTGGGGCGGCAACCTCAGCGTTCTCGCCTCCCTCGCAGGCTCGCCCTATATGCCCGATATCCAAGGCGGCATCCTGTTCGTCGAAGACGTCAGCGAACAACCCTACCGCATCGAACGCATGTTGAACACGCTTTATCTTGCAGGCATCCTGCAAAAACAACGCGCCATCATCTTCGGCGACTTCCGCATGGGCACCATCCGCGACGTGTACGACTCAAGCTACGACTTCTCCGCCGTCGTCAACCACGTCTCACGCACCGCCAAAGTCCCTGTCCTGACAGGTTTCCCCTTCGGACACATCACCAATAAAAGCACCTTCCCCTTGGGCGCACATGCCAAAATCCACAGCACCGCCAACGGCGGCTACACCGTAACCTTCAGCGGCTATCCTACCCTGAACCCCGCCGCCCTGACCCTCAACAACCTGCTGCCCCCGCCTATGCCGACGTTCAACGGCTCTACCTACCGCAGCACAACAACCGAAGAAGTCATCGAATAAACAAGCTTTCGATTCAAACAAAGGTCGTCTGAAAATCCGAATCCGGTTTTTCAGACGACCTTTTTCTATCCAATAAACTTCACATAATGAGGGAATGAGCGGTACTATAGTGGATTAAATTTAAATCAGGACAAGGCGCCGAAGCCGCAGACAGTACAGATAGTACGGCACCGATTCACTTGGTGCTTCAGCACCTTAGAGAATCGTTTTCTTTGAGCTAAGGCGAGGTAACGCCGTACTGGTTTAAAGTTAATCCACTATAATATCTACGGCAATCTTTCATCGTTATACTGCCCATGCCAGCAATAGCGGGTTAAATTCAAATCAGGACAAGGCTGCGAAGCCACAGACCGTACAGATAATACGAAACCGATACACATCCAACCAAACACACATCATTCAAAAAACAAAAGAGCCTGCATAAAGCAGGCTCTTTATTTAAACTAATCGTACTAGATTAGAATTTGTGACGCAGACCAACCAGACCAGCGGTAGATTGAGTTTTGTCGCCACCTTTGCCTTCTTTCAACCAGCCGGCAGAAACAAGAGCAGAAGTACGTTTAGAGAAGTCGTAATCAGCACCAACAATTACTTGGTTGTATTGGCTGTTACCTTGTTTCACGCCGTTTTCTTTAGCTTTGAAGCCGTGAGCGTAAGACAGACGAGGCATTACGTTACCCATACGGTAGCCGCCAGTTACAGCAACTTCAGTACGTTCGTTTTTCTTAGCGTCAGCTACGTCAGCTTTAAAGCCTTCGTATTGACCTGCAACAGAAACCAGTACGTTGTTAGCATCGTAACCACCTACCAGACGGTGTGCTTGGTAGTCTTTGTAAACGCCAGAACCCAAAGTAGTGTTGCTGTTGAACAGTTCCAGATGATCGTCGCTCAAAACTTTACGTTTTGCAAAAGTACCAGCGTAGCGACCGAAGAAACCGGAGTTTTCATAGTTCAGACCCAAGTCGAAAGAGTGACGGGTTTTCACGTCATGAACATGTTTGTCCTCAGGGTTAGCATTGTCGCGTGGTTGGTATTGAGCGCTTGCGCTGAAACCAGCAAATACTGGAGAGTCGTAACGTACAGATACTTTACGCTCGTCAACACGTTTCAGTTTACCGAATTGCAAAACTGATGCATTCGCGTCGCTAGATTCCCAAGGATCTACGCTGTCGCTGTTGTCTTTCAGAGCAGTGTTCAATTTACCTGCGCGAACTTTACCGAAGCCGCCTTCCAAACCGATGAAGGATTCACGAGTACCCCAACCTTTGTCAGTACCGGCAACAGAAGTATTTTGCTCTACTTGCCAGATAGCATTCAGGTTGTTGCTCAGGTGTTCGTGACCTTTGAAACCGATACGGGAACCAAAGTCAGCAATTTCAGTTGCAGTTTTGTTTTTGGTGCTTACGTGATTAACAGTTTCTTTAGTACGAGAAACTTCAACACCGGCTTTAACTTGACCGTACAGAGTCACGTCAGCCATAGCTGCAACAGGCAAAGCTGCCAAAGTCAGAGCAATCAGAGATTTTTTCATTGCTGTATTCCTTTTCTATCGTGAAGAAATAACTTAAGCAGACCCGGATAGAATCCGCTTAGGCTTTACATTATCGCTGGAATCAGCGATTCCATGACTCTCACTATAATTGTTCCTCTCTAAAAAAACAAACTTTATTCACTACCCCTACTGACCGCCTGACCTCACAGCACCCGCATCACAACAAGGCATTCGCAATATTTTCCTTATAAATCATAATGTAATATCAACTTACCCGTTTTTTGCATTTTTACAACACAATTTCCTAAACGGTCGTTTTGGGCGATTGGCTGTTGTTTTTTAGCTAAATCAGCCGGATGAATGAATAAGCGGGTACAGGTGTGTATAGTGGATTAAATTTAAATCAGGACAAGGCGGCGAAGCCGCAGACAGTACAGATAGTACGGCAAGGCGAGGTAACGCCGTACTGGTTTAAAGTTAATCCACTATAATTTTTTATAGCATGCAATTTATGGGATTAGCCGGTCATGAACATTAGGTATATTCCCTCCCTCAATGTAGAAACATAAATCCTGCCCTTTGAATTTGCGGTTTCGTCGGTGTAACACCGACATGACATGTCCCGTAGTTTCCTCAAAAGAAAAGGTCGTCTGAAAATCTTTGTATTGATTTCAGACGACCTTTTGCCATTTGCACATACAATTCCCGCAAATCAAATTTCTGGAAAGGCTGATAGACATATCTATTCGGGCGGACTGTGACCTTATTGATGAAGCGCGGGCGTTACCCGCAACAGACTTTGGCAAAGAAAGATTCTCCATAAGCACGCACTTAGATTTCAGACGACCTCATAGCCATATCGGCATTTCGGGGCGAATGATGCCGAACTCTGGCGGATAATCCACTCCGGTCAGGTACAGCCCATCAGGCATAAAAGTCGGCGGGGCTTTTAATCGACTGCGTTCTTCAATTAAGGCTTGGAATGCGGAAACGCTCAGTTTGCCGCTACCAACATAAACCAATGCCCCCATGATATTACGCACCATATGATGCAAAAAGGCATTGCCGTGTAAGTCTAGTTTTAAGAATTGCGGTGTACCGCTGATTTTTGCACTATACAGGGTCTTAACGGGTGATTTTGCTTGGCATTCGGCAGCACGAAAGCTGGAGAAATCATGTTCGCCTTCTAATAATAATGCCGCCTGCTGCATTTTTTCAGGATCGAGTTTGAGGTGCGTCCACCCTATCTTTCCTTGCAATATCGGGGAGCGGACGGGAGATGATTCCAAAAGGTAACGATACCTTCTACCGTATGCGTCAAAGCGGGCGTGAAAATGTGGGGCAACCTGCTGCGCGAACAATACAGCCACACCTTCAGGAAGATAAGCATTGACGCCCCGCACCCAAGCCTGCTCGGGGCGGGCTACTTTGGTATCAAAATGAACAACTTGCGCAGTCGCGTGTACGCCTGTATCGGTTCGTCCGGCAACAATGGTTCGGATGGTCTCGCCTGCAATTTGACTGAGTGCGCTTTCCAATACCGTCTGGACAGTGGGTAAACTGTCGGCTTGTTTTTGCCAACCGTAAAATCGGCTGCCGTCATAAGACAGGGTTAATGCCCATCTTTGTATGGTTTTTGTGGATAATGATTCGGTGTATGCAGTCATATGTCGTCTGAAAATAATAAAAGATGCCGTTTTCACGGCATCTTTTATTTTAGCATTGTTCAATTTCGATTTACTTGCCAATATTAGGCATTCAATTCGTTCATCAATGCTTCGGCTTTATGACGGATCTCACCGCTTGCGTCTTCCAGCAATTCAGTCAACGTCTCGCGGGCAGCATCGGGATCGCCGATTTCAACATACATTTTAGCCAGGTCATATTTAGCTTCCAGCGGAGCCGTCATACCGACGGACTCGGAGATGAAGCCTGATTCAAAACCGGAATGTTCATTACTGCTGTCGGCAGTATCTTCCACACCCAGATTTTCCCATTCGATGGTTTCATCAGCGCTGGCTTCTTGAGTATTTTCAATACTGAAATCTTCGCCATCTTGGAATGCCAAAGGTTCGTCTTGCTTAATCTCAAACGGTTGAGTATCGGCTTCGGGCTGTGGCTGTTCTGTTTCTTCAACAACGAAATCCAGTGCTTCTTCTGAGCTATCTGCCTGTTTGTCTGCTGCTTCAACTTCAGACAAAGCTTCTTCTTGTATATCAGCAACTTCAACTTCAGACGACGTTTCTTCTTGCGCACCTAATTCAGGGAAAGGCTCGATGGCTTTAACTGTTTTCGGCTCTTCCGCAAAGAAATCCCAACCCTCTTCCGATTCTTCGGATTGGGTTTCGGCTTCTTCTGTTTCTACTACGTCAATTGTTTCCGACTTAGGCTCTTCAATCTCCACCTCGAATGGGATTGGCTCTTCTTCCGGTGCTTCCGGTTGAGCTTCTGACAGGTCGTCTGAAACAGATGAAACAGGAGTTGCTGCAAAAGAGGAAACTGATGGAGCCTCTTCCTCATGCTGAGGCTCTGTTTCTACTTCAGCAGTTCTATCTTCCATTACAACAGCAACGTGTTGATATGGATTTTCCGGTTCCGGCTCATATACGCTTTCGGTAGATTCGACAGTATCCCAATCGATATCACGGCGTTTTTCGGTTTCTTCGTCGATGGTAACGGCGCCGGACACGATGCTGGCTTGAGTATTATCCAGTTCGTTCAAATCCAGATCGACTTTTTCTTGAGCAGGTTCGGCAATAGGAGCCGGCTCATTGAAGAATACTTCATCATCGAAATCATCTTCAATTTCCAAACCGTCTTCTTCAGGTTTGGAAGTTTCTGCTACAACTTGTGGTTGCGGTTGCGGCGCAGTGGCAGCAGGGAATACATGATCTTCGATACTGATATCGAGATCGTCCTCATCCTGATCGTCCTGATCTATCGCACCAGCCACAGGCGCAACAGCTGAATTCTTCCGTTTGCCCAACAAGAACAGCAACAGCAACAAACCTGCCGCTGCCGCACCGCCGATCAACAGCCAGCGCCATAATCCGCTTTCTTCCGCTGATGCTTCTTCTTGTTGTTTTTCTGTGGCAACTGCCGAGGCAATGCGCGCTTCGACATCAGCTTGTGCCTGAGAAATTTCTTGTGGTTCTGTGTTTGCTGTTGCAGACGATGCATTCGGCTCAGGCAGGACATTTACTTGCTCGGCAGAGGCTGCACCTGTTTCAGCTTTATTTTGCTCCGGAGTGCCTGCCGTCGTTACAGCCGGTTTGGTTTCAGGCTTAGCTTCTTGTACCGGCTCAGCTTTTTTATCTTCTTTTTTATTTTCTACTTTGGTGTTTTCTACTGGAGTCTCTTTAGGAGGCGTTGCGGTACCGGCTTTTTCAGACGACCCTTGGGCTTGAGGCTTATTGCCTTCCTGAACCGGAGGTTTGACTTGTGCAGGTTTGGATGCCGTCGATTTCATATCGCCGTGCATCGGAATGTACAACACCTTGCCCGCAAGCATACGGTCGGCATCTTTACCGATGAACACGCCGGGGTTGGCATTGACCAATGCCTGTATCGTTTGTTCGACGGTCATTCCTTGAGGACGGATTTTAGTGGCAATTTCGGTCAGAGTTTCACCCTGACGAACCAGATGCTGCTTGCCATAACGAATCTCGGTTCCATTGGCGCTTACAGAAGATTGTTGCTGTTGTTTTGACGGCTGTGCCTGTACCGGTTTATTCGTGTTGTTTTTATCTTTTCGTACAGCTTCCTTGCGAACGGTTTCATTTTGATTTCCGTTTTGTATCGCGCGGTTGATGCGGTCACGCGCCGCCTGACGGTCAAATTGAGAATGGTATGAATTGTTGTCAGCAGAAGAATTGGATGAAGATTCGCCACTGCTGCGCGCACGGCTTGAACCATCCGTTTTACCGGAATAGCCTGCGGGATCAATGATGGCTGTGTATTCGCGTGATTGTGAACCTGCGCCGACTTGGAAAATCAACACAGGGTCTTTAATCGCTTTGCTTGAGTGGATAGTGACGACTGCCTTGTCGCCCGACTTACGGACACTGGTACGCAAATTGCTATTGGAAACAGTCGCTTTTCCGCCTTTCAACAGCGCCTGAGCCTCGTCACCGGTTACGGTGATACTGCCTGAAAACGGCTCGCCCAAATGGGATTGGACATTCAGCCCGCCAAGCCCTGCGCTCGCACCAAACGACACTGCCAAGGCCACAGATGCCGCGATTAATTTGATTTTATGATGGTTTTTCAAAACTTGTCCCCTGTGTAAAATGACAACCCTGCTAGAACTGCTACATACTTAACCGTATATTACGATATATTACGTTATGATATCTTCTAAAGTCGCAGTCTGCCAAGTAATCCGATGAATTAAGTGATGAAACGAACGAGAAATTAACAGGTTTGTAATTTCTGTGTTTCTTTTTTACAAATCCTACTGATAACATAGTTTATCATCCCGACGGCATTTTTTAAACCCTTTTTTAGATTATTGCCCGCCTGCATCGGCAATTTCGTTTCCAGGGTGGTGCAAAAAGGTGAGGCTGCCTGTATGATTAGCGTTTAGCCGATTGGTTTCATCTTTTTTGTTTGTTTGATTATGAAAGTTTTAAGCGATTTATTGGCAGTCATCTTGTTTTTCCTGACTTACACAATCACGAAAAACATGATTACTGCGACTGCGGTTGCCGTTGTATTCGGCATTTTGCAGGCAGGTTTTACTTACTGGAAATACAAAAAACTCGATACGATGCAGTGGGTCGGCCTGATCCTGATCGTCGTATTCGGCGGCGCGACCATTCTACTTCATGATGACCGTTTTATCATGTGGAAACCGACCGTTTTGTTCTGGATTGGCGCATTGGTTTTGCTGATCAGCCATCTAAGCGGAAAAAACGGATTAAAAGCGACTATGGGCAAAGAGTTGGAACTGCCTGAACATGTTTGGAGCAAACTGACTTATACCTGGGTCGCATTCATGATTTTTTTAGGTATTGCCAACTGGTTTGTATTTACCCACTTCAAAGAACAATGGGTAAATTACAAAATGTTCGGCTCTACCGGTTTTTTGTTTGTTTTCTTTATCGCTCAATTTTCCTATTTGAGCCGATATTTACCCAAAAAGGATAGTTGATGGAATATTACATGCTCCTGGCCACCGATGCCGATAATGTACACGAAGCCCGTATGGCGGCACGCCCTGCCCATCTGCAACGCTTGGAAGCTTTGAAGGCTGAAGGACGTCTTCTGACTGCCGGCCCAAACCCTCTTCCCGACAATCCGGAGCGCGTGTCCGGCAGTCTGATTGTGGCTCAATTTGAATCTTTGGATGCTGCTCAAGAATGGGCGGAAAAAGACCCTTACGTCGATGCGGGCGTCTATGAAGAAGTATTGATCAAACCGTTCAAAGCCGTATTCAAATAATGGATATGCGTGAAGCTATTGAAGGTCGTCTGAAAACGCTGAATCCTGTTTTTTTTGACTTTCAGGATGACAGCCATCTGCATGCGGGCCACTCGGGAAACAAAGGAGGCGGGCATTATACGGTCGTAGTCGTCAGCGAAGCTTTCGGCGGCGTCAGCCGTCTTAACCGCCAACGCACCATTAAAACCTTACTGCACGATCTGTTTTCCGAAGGGCTGATTCACGCATTGAGCATCAAAGCGGCCACTCCGGACGAATACTTCCACTAATTACAGACATACTGGACATAACAAGAGAAAATCATGAAGAAAAAATATCTCATCTCTATGCTGATGACTGCTCTGGTTTCCGGCAGCCTTTCTGCCCAAACCTTAGTTACAGTTAATGGACAAACCATCGACAGCAGCGTTATTGATGCCCAAGTTGCCGCGCTGCGTGCAGCAAACAACAAAATTCCCGATTCTCCCGAGCTACGCAGAGAACTGACTGAGCGCCAAGTCATCAATACCGTCGTATCACAAGAAGCCAAACGCCTGAAACTCGACCAAAGTGCCGAATTCAAACAAGCTTTGGAACATGCCCGTACGGATGCCAAAAAACAAGGTGCCGATAAAAAAGCACATTTCAAAACCGAATGGGCGGCATTTGAAAGCGATTTACTTGGACAAGCTTATGCGATTCACGTCCTCCGTCAAAATCCTGTTCAAGAAAAAGACGTCAAAACCGCTTACGATAATTTCAGCAACTTCTACAAAGGCACTCAAGAAGTACAACTGGGCGAAATTATTACCCGCACCCAAGCGGATGCCCAAAAAGCCATTTCTGATTTAAATGCCAAGAAAAGCTTTGCCTCCGTCCTGAAGCAATATTCAATAGATGAACGCGCCAAACAAGCGGGCGGCATCCAGCAAGGTTATGTTCCCTTAAAAGATTTGCAGGAGGCTGTTCCCCCGCTCTATGCCGCAGTTAAAGATTTGAAAAAAGGCGCGCACACTACAACGCCTCTGCAGGACAGCGATGTATATGCCGTCTTCTATGTCAACGACCGTCGGGATGTAAAGCTTCCGTCTTATGACGAATCCAAAAGCAGTATAGCCCAAGACCTGCAAGCCTCCCGCGTCGATGAAGCGCTCCAATCTCTGTTGCAAAAAGCCACAATTAAATAACTGTTCACGGAGTTTTTATCATGACATACCAAACTGCCGCCGCAGTCATCATGGCGACGGCTGTTGCCGGATTTGCTGTCGCCAAAGCGCCTGATATTGATCCGGCACGCATAGACAGCGAAGTCGCCCGCATTCTCAAGCAAGCCGAACAGCGTCCTGAATCCAAGCAGCAGCCTGACGGCAAAGCAATCCGCCAAGAAGTCGTCAAACACTTGCAAAGCATTGAAATTCTCAAAAATGCCGCACTCAAAGCCGGATTGGATAAAGACCCCGAGGTCCGCAACCAATTCCTCACTATGGAAGCGGAATTTTACGCGGCGCAATATGCCGACTATCTGAAGCGCACTGCCGAAATCAGCAATGCTGAATTATTGAAGTTTTACGAACAGCAAACCCGTATGATCAAGATTCAGCAGGTTAGCTTCGACACGCCCGAAGAAGCGCGAGCAGCACAAGAATTGCTCTTGAAAGGCTTGTCATTTGAAGAATTGACGAAACGATATCCGAATCAGCAACCCGCATTTGAAGATTTCGTCATGGCAAGACAGCTGCGCCAACCGCTTGCAGGCATCTTGGGCCCAATGAATCGGGGAGAGGTAACTCACAATCCTGTTGAAATTGAAAACAAGTTCTTCCTGTTTAAAATCAGCGAAGTACAAAAAGACCCTCAAGCACCGCCATTTGATCTGATTCGCGATCAACTCACCCAGCTGTTGAAAGAAGATAAAGCCCAACAACAAATTCACCAGCTATTGCGTGAAAACGGTATCGAGCAATAACACGCACTGAAACGATACGGACTTCGGTAAAACCACACTGTACCGGTTTAAAGCGGATTCCCATATAAAAAGGTCGTCTGAAACCTGTTTTAAGGTTTCAGACGACCTTTCGTTTGATATGCTTGGTTTAATTAACCCGGTTTGCCGTCCAAACGCGGGCGGATGAGCCAAGGGATGTATTTCCATGCGTAAAGCAGCAAGGACAGGGCAAACAAGACTGCGGAAGTACGGATGCTGTGGGTGTAACCGGTGCCGCTGACGAAGGTTGCAATAATGCGGATGACGGTGGCGGCTATCATCAACCAAAAGGCTACGGGTACGGATTTGGGCGGCGGATAGATGGAGTTGCCGGTATGCCCGAGCGCGGTGCGTGCCATCATGCCCAATGTCAGGACGCCGATGCCGCCGACGCCGATAAGATGTACGCCAAGATTAAGGAAGGAGCTGTGGAAGTAGGAAGCACCGATGGCAATCAATCCCAAACCTGTGAACAAATATCCTGCGAACAAAATCCACAGCATCGGTTCTTTCAGAACGGCTTTATACCACCAGCGGTAAACCTGTACGGTAAAAATCACGCCCGCTGCAAAGGCAAAAGCGGATGAAAGCCAAGGCAGGGCATGGTGCGCCATCAGCATGGCAGTCAGCATGGGCAACCAGAGGGACGCATGCGCGACCCACATCGGGCTGGGGATTTGCGGAACGTTCAGGCGTTTGGAGGTAAAGAAGGAAATAATCCGCATACCGATAAGGCCGATAAAGCCTGAGACCATAATCAGACCGGACTGCAGCCCGCTGAGCAGTGCAGATGCGTTTCCGGCATGCAGTTGGAAGTGGAATGCGGCGTGCGTGCAGCCTAGGACGACGATGGCGAATACGGCGACGTAGTTGCGTTTGTTTTTGGAACGGATGACAGGCAATGCCATGCAAACTGCGCCGTACCAGAAAAACAGCGTGCCGAGTATGCCGCTGGCGGTTGCACCCCAGCCCGGAATGAAAACAGCAATCCTTGCTGCCAACCAAAATGCGGTCAATCCTGCCAAAACGCCGCCGCGCGTGGGCGGCTGCCCCGTCCAAGTGGCAACGGCGGTCAATAGGAAAGCAATGACGACGAGTCCGGCATAGCCCCAGATCATCTCATGGGCGTGCCAATAAAAATTGGACAACTCGGGCGTACCCGTATAGCCGAAGCCCCAAAGCAGGATGGAGATTGCGCCGTATAGTGCCGCCAGCGAGTAAAACGGGCGGAATGCCATTGCCCAAACAGGGTGTTTGAAAAAGGCGGTCATGGTAGTTCCTTGGTTTGTTTTTTGAATGGTTTGTTTTAGGTTTGAATAGACAGGAGGGTCGTCTGAAAACGCTAAAATCATGCTTTTGGACTTTTCAGACGACCTTTTTTATCAGATTCCTTCGGGTTCCGGCAGAAACGGCTCGACTGCGGGAAACAGTTCGCGTTCTTCAAAACGGGCATGGTCGCGCAGGGTAACGGCAAAGTCTTTGTTCCATGCTTCGTTAAGATATTCAGGATTTGCCATCATGCTGCGCAGTTTGGCGTGTTCGGCTTCGAAACGTTCGCGCATCGCAACGGGAATATTCTGCCAATGCGGGGCGAACATGGTTTCTTCTTCGACAAAATGCGGTTCCAATTCAAGGAAATGGGCTTCAAGCTCTGTTCGATGGCTTTCAGCGGGCGCGCGCAGGAGGCGGACGCAGAGTGAAAGGGCGTGATGGTGTTCGCGGGAAAGTTCGATAAGTGCTGGGTGGCGTTTTAACGGCTTCATAATATTTGATTATAATGATAATAAATTATCAAACTGCACTGGATTAATTCAAATGTTTCAGATATTATGAAACTTAATCATATATAAAGTCAAACACATAACGGCGACAGTTCTCCTTAGGACACACTGCCGCCGTTCCAAAAAATAATATATTCAAACAGAGAAAACCATGTATCTGACGCAACATACGGATTATGGTCTGCGGGTATTGATTTATGCGGCCATAAACGACGATTCGTTAGTCAATATCGGAACCATTGCCGAAGCCTATAACATTTCCAAAAGTCATTTGATGAAAGTCGTTACCGCGCTTGTCAAAGGCGGATTCCTGACCAGCATAAGAGGGAAAGGAGGCGGACTGCGTCTTGCCGACACACCCGATAAAATCAATGTCGGCGCGGTCGTTCGCCATCTTGAACCCATGCAGGTTGTCGAATGCATGGGGGAAAACAACGAATGCCTGATTACGCCGTCTTGCCGCCTTACCGGCATTTTGGGCGGAGCGATTAAGGCTTTCTTTGCGCATTTGGACGGGTTTACTTTGCAGGATTTGCTCAATAAACCAACCTACGATTTGCTATACGAACCCAAAATCGAAATCGTTGTCGAAAAAACAGACGATAAATCGGCATAAGCTACCTATTCTGCCGGTATGTTTTAAGAGACTTAACTGAAAACCCGCACAATCCCAAAATAGGAAACATCTGATCATTCTTACAACCACAACATTTAACAAGCATCAAATTTTCTATTTTCAGACGACCTTTTTGGGAAAGTGTACGGATCCGTCCCGCTATTCAAGCCACACCAACTACCGCCCTACAATAGCGGGAATCAATCTAAGAACACAAGCCAATCAATAAAATAATATTTTTGCAGCTTTTTCTCCTCTAAGGCACGCCATCGCCATCGTTTTATCCAAACCACTTTTATTGTAAATTTGTGAACTTTTCCGGATGAACAACTTCTAATGCAGTTGACTGAGGCGTCGCTTCCTCTTTTTCTTTTGTTTTATTGTGATAATGAATAGCAATATCAAAATATTGCATTGTACATATTAATATTTTAGATTATTCCAGAATAAATATTAACTCAAAAAACAGATGTAAAAACAGGTTGCAAACAAAAATTGTTGCTATTATCATGCGTCGATTATGAATAAAGACCGAATTTTAATCCCAGTAGCCGTTATTACCGTAACATTGCTTCACGCGGGCTTGATTGCGCTTTTGTGGGAAACATATAAACCGCTTATACCGGAAATGGCAAATATTGAGTTTGTCGATTTGGCGGATTTAGGTGGTGGCGACGGAGGTGGAGACGGCACCCCCGAAGGCGAAGGCGCGCCTGCCGCTCCTGAAAAAACACCCGAACCGCAAAAACCTAAGCCACAGCCTAAACCCAAACCGGTTGAACAGCCCAAACCACAGTTTAAGCCGGTCATAACAAAAAAAGCGGATGCTGATATCCAGCAGCCGAAAGAGAAGCCCAAGCCGGTTGAAAAACCAAAGCCTGAGCCAAAACCCGAACCCAAACCGGAACCGAAGCCTGAACCTAAACCCGAACCACGTCCAGAGCCTAAACCCCAACCCAAACCAGAATCCAAGCCTGCACCTAAAGCCTCGGACTACACCAGCAGCAGTAAAACCGGGCCGAATACTGCGGAAACCGGTAAAGGCAACGGACAAGGTAAGGCTCCTCATGGCGACAGCAAAGGAAACGGCGGAGGCAACAAAGGCCCTGGTAACGGACAAGGTGAAGGCAGCGGCCCCGGCAGTGGTGGCAACAAAGGCGAACATGGTTCAGGTAGTGGCAGTGGAGGAGGTTCCGGCGGTGGAAATGGCCCTGGAACAGGACCAGGTAGTAGTAGAGCCAATCCCGTTAAAGGCGGCACTTGCCATATTCCTAAACCGCCATATCCGCCTATAGCGGCAGAAAACGGAGATACAGGTACAGTTATGCTGAGTGTCTTGGTTGGCCCAGGAGGAAAAGTTGCTGAAGTTAAAATTTTAAAACGCAGTGGCTCCAATGCTCTTGACCAAGCTGCCCGTAAAGCAGTTAAAAATGGTGCTTGCAATGCCTCTGTCTGGACTGAATTCCGAGTCCCGGTCTCTTTTACTCTTGAGTAATCGGGCGCAACACCTTTGATCGACAAAAGTTTTAATTTACTTGGAAAATTTGGAAAAATTATGGATTTAAAAACAATATTCGAATCAGGCGATTTTGTTCTGATCAGTGTATTCGTGTTGATGTTAGTGATGAGCATCGTGACTTGGTGCCTGATTATCCTGCGCTCCATCAAACTGAAAAAAGCCAAAACCGCCAACGCACTCGTTAAAACGCAAATGCTTAATGCCTTTACGCTTACCGAAGCCGTGCAAAAAGTGAAAGATATTGATGCACCAATGAGCCGTGTAGCGGACGAGTCCCTGCGTGCCTACCAAAGCTATCGTCAAAGCAATGCGAAAACACTTACTACCGAGCTGCCTTTGAATGAATACCTCGTCATTCAAATCCGAAACAGCATGGAACAAAACATGCGCCAGTTCGATTACGGCATGACTGCTTTGGCATCCATCGGTTCAACTGCCCCGTTTATCGGCTTGTTCGGTACGGTTTGGGGGATTTACCACGCCTTAATCAATATTGGTCAAAGCGGTCAAATGAGTATTGCCGCAGTAGCCGGCCCGATTGGTGAGGCGTTGGTGTCAACCGCCATCGGTTTGTTTGTCGCCATCCCTGCTGTCTTGGCGTATAACTTCCTCAACCGCGGTAAGAAAACCCTCTCTCAAGATATGGACGCTTTCGCACACGATTTACACGTCCGCCTGTTGAATCAAAAGGACTAAATTATGGCTTTCGGCTCTATGAATTCCGGCGATGATGCACCGATGTCAGACATCAACGTCACGCCTTTGGTCGACGTGATGCTGGTACTGTTGATTGTTTTCATGATCACCATGCCCGTATTGACCCACTCGATTCCTTTGGAACTGCCGTCCGCTTCAGAAAACGCAGCGAAACAAAAGGAAAAGCAGCCTAAAGACCCCCTGCGCCTGACCATAGATGTTAATGGCAACTATTACATCGATGGTGATTCTGCAACCAAAGCGGATATTAATACGGTCACTTCCCGACTGAAAACTGAAAAGCAGAAAAACGCCAATACCATCGTTGCCATTTCAGCAGACAAGGCCGTTGAATACGAATATGTCAACAAAGCCCTCGAAGCTGCCCGCGAAGCAGGTATTACCAAAATCGGCTTTGTGACCGAGACTAAAGCACAATAATGCCGGCAGTAAAAAAGGTCGTCTGAAAAGCACTCCTACTTTTCAGACGACCTTTTTTCATACAAATCAGACACGGCCTAAATATAGTGGATTAACTTTAAACCAGTACGGCG
>NZ_KV838089.1:0-3585 GCF_001838645.1 Neisseria sp. HMSC70E02
AGGTCGTCTGAAATCCCTTTCAGACGACCTTTATTAATCCAAATACACTATTACCCGAATAACTCTCATCTTAACGCCGCAGCAAGATTTCCAATACAAACTTGCTTCCTACATAGGCGAACATTAAGCTGACAAACCCGATGATTGTCCAAACGGCTGCTTTTTTGCCCCGCCATGCCGTCATACTGTGCTTAAGCAGCAACGCACCGTAAATTATCCATGAGAGAATGCCGAATACGGTTTTATGGGTAAATGTAACGGGTTTACCGAATACAGCCTCTGCAAAAAATGTCCCGCTGACAACCGAATAGGTTAATAAGATAAAACCTACCCACATCCCCTGGAACATGAGCTTTTCCAAACTCAGTAAAGACGGCAGAAAACCGGACAAACTGGAAACACGTCGCCTATGCAGGTTACGGTTGAGCAACAAAATCAAAACAGCAAACAAGGTCACAATACCGAATAAACCGTATGCCAGCAGCGATGTACCAATGTGCGACATAAACGGCAAATCATTGATTTGGTAACCGACATATTTCCCAGGGAACAGCGCACCCAATAACAAGGTAAACGCTGCACATGGATATAAAAGCAGCTGCAATCCGCGCAGACGATAGAAAAAACTACCAACGAAATACACCAGCAGCATCAACCATACAATCAAACTGATGGAATACCCAAAGCCCATAATCAAAATCTTGTCTTGAATGACAGGCATAAGCAATACAGCACCGTGCATGGTCAGCGCAGCACCCAAAACAGCCAACTCGGCTTTTAGAGGATAATCTTTAATCTCTCGGGTCTTGTGATTGAACCAAACGAATATACCCAATCCGGCATACACCAGTATCAGGCAAATCAGGATAGTCGGCATAACAAACTTTCTTGGCACGCATACATAACCGCACGCGATAGTGTAAAATAATCTCAATTTTATTTTAGCAAAGAATGCCCCGAACAGGGCAGCTATTATCATTACCAAGGACAAGCATGTTAGACAACTTAACCAACCGCTTTAGTAAAGTTTTCAAAAATATCCGCGGTCAAGCAAAACTGACAGAAGACAACATTAAAGAGGCGCTGCGGGAAGTCCGCCTTGCCCTGCTCGAAGCGGACGTAGCCCTGCCCGTCGTAAAAGAATTTGTCAACAACGTCAAAGAAAAAGCCCTCGGGCAGGAAGTTGCCGGCAGCCTGACGCCCGACCAAGCCTTTATCGGCGTCGTCAACCAAGCCCTGATCGAATTGATGGGCAAGGAAAATTCCTCTTTAGACTTGGCGGCTGTGCCGCCTGCTGTCGTTTTAATGGCAGGTCTGCAAGGTGCGGGTAAAACCACCACCGTCGGCAAACTTGCCCGCCTGCTGAAAAACGAACAGAAGAAAAAAGTCTTGGTCGTTTCAGCCGACGTGTACCGCCCTGCCGCTATCGAACAGTTGCGCCTTTTGGCTGAGCAAGTCGGCATTGACTTCTTCCCTTCCGATTCCAATCAGAAACCCGTCGAAATTGCCACTGCTGCGATTGATTATGCAAAAAAACACTTTTACGACGTCTTGATGGTCGATACCGCCGGACGCTTGGCGATTGACGAAGAAATGATGAATGAAATCAAAGCGCTGCACGCAGCCGTCAATCCTGTAGAAACTTTATTTGTCGTCGATGCCATGTTGGGCCAAGACGCTGTAAACACCGCACAAGCATTTAACGAAGCCTTGCCGCTGACCGGCGTCATCCTGACCAAAATGGATGGCGATTCACGCGGCGGCGCGGCATTGTCTGTGCGCCACGTCACCGGAAAACCCATCAAATTTATCGGTATCGGTGAAAAAATCACAGGACTCGAACCCTTCTACCCGGACCGCATCGCCAGCCGTATCCTCGGCATGGGCGACGTGTTAAGCCTGATTGAAGATGTACAAAAAGGCATAGACGAAGAAGCCGCCGCCAAAATGGCGAAAAAGCTGCAAAAAGGCAAAGGCTTCGACCTCAATGATTTTAAAGAACAAATCCAGCAAATGCGCAATATGGGCGGACTGGAAAGCCTGATGTCAAAAATGCCGGGCGAACTGGGTCAGATTTCCAAACAAATTCCCGAAGGCACGGCAGAAAAAGCCATGGGTAAAGTCGAAGCCATCATCAACTCCATGACACCCAAAGAACGCGCCAACCCAGCCCTGCTCAAAGCCAGCCGCAAACGCCGCATTGCCGCAGGTGCCGGCACCAGCGTAGAGGAAGTCAACAAAATGCTCAAACAGTTTGAACAATCGCAACAAGTTATGAAAATGTTTAGCGGAAAAGGACTGGGCAAACTGATGCGTATGGCTAAAGGCATGAAGGGTATGAAAGGAATGTTCCCCGGAATGTAATTGGCAGGAAATCTAAGAGAGAGAGAGGTCGTCTGAAAACTGAAATTGGGTTTTCAGACGACCTCTCTTTATGTATAGGCTTCAGGAGTTAAGCCTTTTCTTCGAGATTCATGTACGCTTGAGCAAACCCGCCAGACAAAACAAAAAACCCGCAGCATAGCTGCGGGTTTGATACCTATTTAACACTAAACCGGTATTACCATTCGTAGTTCACGCCTACGTTGTAAGATGCAGAGCCGCCTGAAGAGGTGCCCACTGCAAGACCGGCTTTAGCTGCAAAGTTTTCATTGAAGCGGTAGCCTGCACCCACTGCAACTGCGGTGTCAGATTTGAAACCACCCAAAGCAGCGGTAACATTAAACTTACCAACGCTGTAAGGTTGGAACAGACCGCTGAGGGCTGCTTGTGCAGCAAGACCTTGGCGGGTCTCTTTGCGCAGATTAGCTACGTTTTTATCCAAGCTGTCGATACGCGCTGAGTTTTTAGCAATGCCTGCAGCGTGTTGGTTGCTTGCTATTTGCAGCGTAGCAATATCGGCTTTGTTAGCGGCAACTTGTGAGGCATTAGCTTTAACTGCATCTTGGGCTTGAGCAGCAGCAGTTTGCGCCGCACTTGCTACATTATTGGCAGCATCAGCGGATGTTTTTGCAGCTTTGGCATGGCTTTCAGCAGTTTCAGCAGATTTTTGGGCAACTTCAACAGAACCTTGTACAGACTTAGCTGATTTTTCAGCTTCAACAGCTGCTTTTTTAGCAATCTCGATATCAGCTTTATTGGCATCAATATCTTTACGATTGTCTTCTACAGCTTCTGCCGCAAGCTGCAAGCCCTTCGCCAAGTCAACGATGTCTTTATCTTGGCGAGTGATAGCCGCGCTAGTTGCGTCGCTCAGGGCAGTTACTTCATCACCGATGTCGTTAACTTTTTTGCCCATATTGTCAGTGTATTTTGCCAATTCTTCGAAATCAGCTTTGTCGGCTTTTTTATCAATTGCTGCTTTGTTAGCATCAATGTCTTGGCGGTTAACTTCTAACGCATCAGCTGCAGCCAAACCTACTTTTTTCAAAGTACTGATATCTTCATCCAAGCTAGCAATCGCATTGTTAAAGCCTTCGTTAGCTTTCTCTTGCTCTTTCAGAGAAGCAGTATTTTCAGCAATTGCTGCTTTATTGGCATCGATGTCTTGACGGTTAGCTTCTAAAGCATCGGCTGCAGTTAAGC
>NZ_KV838089.1:3685-12526 GCF_001838645.1 Neisseria sp. HMSC70E02
TGTATTTTGCCAATTCTTCGAAATCAGCTTTGTCAGCTTTAGTTCCGATGGCTGCTTTATTGGCATCAATGTCTTGGCGGTTAGCTTCTAAAGCATCGGCTGCAGTTAAGCCTGCTTTTTTCAAATTAACGATGTCTTCATCAATACGGGCAACAGCTGTTGTAGTCGCATCACTCAGGCTGGTAACTTCGTCACCGATGTCGTTAACTTTTTTGCCCATATCGGCAGTGTATTTTGCCAATTCTTCGAAATCAGTTTTGTCAGCTTTGGTTTCGATTGCCGCTTTATTGGCATTTACATCGGCGCTGATGTCATTAACAACTGCTGCTGTTTTTACCAGCGCTTCGCTGTTCTCGGTAACAGCTTTATTCAAACCATCCAGCGTTTCATCATGTGCTGCAACAACTTCTTTCAAACCCATGCCTTCAAAATCGGCATTTTCAACATCTTCTTTTGTGGCGGTACGGATGACTTTTGAACCATCATCTTTAGTTACAACAATTTGATCGCCTTCTTGGAAACCGTTGAGCTCTTGAGCATTCTCAATTGCTGCCAATGTAGCTTGCGCCGCAGCTTTGTGGGTATCTTTCACAGCTTCTTTCAAGCCCAGACCTTTGAACTCGTCGGCTTTAACGTCTTCTTCGGTTGCTGTTTTAACAGACTTAACACCATTATCATCGGTAACGATGATTTCATCTTTTTCTTTGAAACCGTTGAGTTCTTGGGCATTTTCGATTGCTGCAAATGCGGCTTGTTCGGCAGCCTTTTTGGCTCGTTCAGTCTCAGCGGTCAAATCAGCAAAACTTTGGTCATGTTGTGCAACAACTTCTTTCAAGCCCAGTCCGCCAAACTCATCTTGTTCAACATCTTCTTTGGTAGCTTTTTTGACAGATTTGACACCATCAGCATCGGTAACGACGATTTCATCGCCTTCTTTAAAGCCATCAATTTGTTGAGCGTTTTCCGCAATGGATAAAGCAGCACGTTCAGCCAACTCATCCACTGCTTTATTTGCCTTGTCAGCTTTTTCGGCAACTGCATCAATTTTAGAAGCGGCATCCACTGCGTTAGCGGCGGCATCTTTGGCTTCTTTTACTTTACTGTCAATATTGGCAGAAAGCGCGGTTACTTTATCTTCGGCGGCTTTAGCGGCGTCTTTGGCTTCTGTTACTTTACTGTCAACGTTGGCAGAAAGCGCGGTTACTTTGTCTTCGGCGGCTTTAGCAGCGGCTTTGGCATCTGCTGTGTCTTGTGCCAGGCTGTCCACACGGGTGTTTACTGCGGTTACTTCTTCGCCGATTTCGTCAAATTGGTCGGAAATGTCTTTACCCATATCGGCTACTGATTTATTCAGATCATTCACACCTGTGGCAACTTCGGCAATACGAGTACCATTGGTGGTAATGGCTGTTTTCAGTTCTTCGATGGTTTTGTCTTGTTCATCTAAAGCTGCCTCAGTGTCGTCCAACAGATCATCCACGCGGGCATTGACGGCAGTAAGGCCGCCTGCCAAGCCTACACCTTTCAGGCTGTCGGCTTCGATATCTTCATTAGTGGCTTTACGGACGGTTTTTTTACCATTGGCATCAGTTGTAATGAAATTTGAACCAGACGCAAAACCATTAATGGTTTGTTCTAACTCTAAGGTTTTCAAAAGCAGTGCATCGCTATCTTTTTTGAAAGTCAGCTTACCGGTATCTTTATCAAACGTCGTACCTTCGCCGAAAACAGTAAAAAATGCTGCTTTCCCCTGATTTTTTTCTGTGACGGCTTGTGCGAAGTTTACTTCTTCTGCGGCCGCTGCGCCGCTCACTACGGCTGCCGCAACAGCCATGCTTAATACTTTTACATTGAATTTTTTCATGTTTTTTACCTTTTGTGGTGGGTGTAAGGACGTTATTCAAGCTTCTCTTTTCCCCGTAAACTGAAAAAGGGACACCGCATGGTCTTAACGGTGATAGTCACTTGAAGAAAGTTGCGCCTACAATTGTAAAAAAATGAAATTTAAATGCAAGTATTTTGCATAACTTTTTTGCATATTGTGAAAATATGTTGCACAAATACATCATCTGCATAAGACGGGCAAATACTCAGCAAATAATTTAGATAAATCATTTACCCATTCTTGATGATGAAAACATATCGGCGTATAAACCGTTGTTTGTTACGCTACGCAGTATGTCATTGAGTTCCAAATTGACTGTTTTTAGGGCATGAAAACAAAAAAGACTGCGTATAGCAGTCTTTTTTGTCATAAAGCGGCGATTAGCGTTTGAACAGGTTGCCGAATTTGTTGTTGAATTTATCCACGCGACCGGTAGTGTCGACGATTTTTTGAGTACCGGTGTAGAACGGATGGCACAAAGAGCAAACCTCGATGTTGAAGCTGTCTTTTTCCAGAGCGGATTTGGTTACGAATTTGTTACCGCAGGAGCAGGTAACGTTGATTTCGTGGTAATTAGGGTGGATACCTTGTTTCATGTTGTTTCCTTTCGATTAAGCGGGCATAGGGGATGTGCCTATGCTTCAAACAAGCTGGTGATTATTGATAATTTTTGTTTGTTTGTCAAGAGGATATTACCTTCACCCTGGCTAGGGGCCTAAAATATCGTTATTTTTAAGTATGGCTAGCGAATTTACTGGAATAACGTATTGTTGTCAGGCATTTAACCGGGCAATATTTGTTGTAAATAAGGTTTTTAGTGCTATCTGCTATCAGGCTGTATATTCGGGCAGCAGATTGGTTTTGAAGCAGTAAGCCACTGTTCATTCAAATCCATACTCATTCTAACAAATCCATCACAAACAGCATTATGTAGCTTGTGATTGTGAATCAGATTATGCATATACCGAAATTTACCATTTTTCATAAACTTCATCTTACAACGCGTGTCTCATGTGAACCTGTCCTCAAAATGGAAAATCGGATGAGTATTAAAATAAAAATGTGTTCTTGGCTGCTGCGCGGACTGGGCGGAATGTTGCCTCAGTCTTATATGAGGGTTATAGGACCGCCTTCTCAAAAAATCAGATCTTTCCTTGCATCGGGAATTTCCTCGCATATCGGCAAAAACGTCAATATTGAAAAAGGTGCGTATGTCATGCCGGATACGGTGATCGGCGATAACTCGGGGGTCGGTGTCAATTGCGAAATATGCTACGGTCTGACGATAGGAAATAATGTCATGATGGGGCCGGAATGTTTGTTTTATTCCAATAATCACAAGTTTAATCGTGAAACTTTGAAATATGAGGGCTATACGGAAATCAATCCGATTGTGATTGAGGATGATGTTTGGATCGGACGGCGCGCGATTATTATGGGCGGGGTCCGAGTAGGAAAAGGAGCAGTCATTGGCGCAGGGGCTGTGGTAACCAAAGATGTGCCGCCGTATTGCGTCGCCGCGGGGAATCCTGCGGTCATCAAGAAGAACCTGTTAGAAGATTAAAGTACACACATCACGGTTTCCAATCAAATATAGTGGATTAAATTTAAACCAGTACGGCGTTACCTCGCCTTGCCATACTACCTGTACTGTCTGCGGCTTCGTCGCCTTGTCCTGATTTATGTTAATTCCACTATAAAAAGGTCGTCTGAAAATGTTTTCAGACGACCTTTTTTCATATCAAAGCAAATTAGCCGCGCCGCCAAGTCGTGCCGCCGGCGTTGTCTTCCAGAATGATTTTGTGTTCGTTCAGAAGGTCGCGGATGCGGTCGGACTCCGCCCAGTTTTTATCCGCGCGCGCCTGTTTCCGCTGGGCGATTAAGTCTTCGATTTCTTCATTGGAGAGGCCGTCTGAAACCGCACCGCCTTGCAGGAAATCGGTCGGATCGCGTTGCAGCAGGCCGATGATGCCACCCAAGGCTTTCAGGCAGCCGGCAAGGTGTGCATCGTTGGTTTTATTCACTTCGCCTGCCAGTTCGAACAGCGCGGCAACGGCTTCGACCGTACCGAAATCGTCGTTCATGGCGGCGTAGAAGCGGCGGGTGTAGTCATTTGCGTTTTCGGACAATTCGAACGCGGCGGCAGGGGTGTTTTTCAAGGTAGTGTACAGGCGTGTTAATGCGCCTTTTGCGTCGTCCAAATGCGCGTCGGAGTAATTCAGCGGGCTGCGGTAGTGGGCACGCAGGATGAAGAAACGCACGACTTCGGGGTCATATTGCTTCAACACTTCGCGGATGGTGAAGAAGTTGCCCAACGATTTGGACATTTTTTCGCCGTCCACACGGATAAAGCCGTTGTGCAGCCAGTATTTGACGTGGCTGGCGATACTTTGCCCGTGGTGGGTTTGCGCGTGGTCATGGCCGCAGGTATGGCCGCTTGCGCCGACGCTTTGGGCGATTTCGTTTTCATGGTGCGGAAACTGCAAATCCGCGCCACCGCCGTGAATGTCGAAAGTATCGCCAAACAGGTTTTCACTCATGGCAGAGCATTCAATATGCCAACCCGGACGGCCGTTGCCCCAAGGGCTTTCCCATGCAGGTTCGCCTGCTTTGGCGGCTTTCCACAACACAAAATCAAGCGGATCGCGTTTGAAACCGTCCACTTCCACGCGCTCGCCTGCGCGCAGGTCGTCCAACGATTTACCCGACAATTGTCCGTAAGCGGCAAACTCGCGCACGGCGTAGTAAACGTCGCCATTGGCGGCAGGGTATGCCTTGCCGTTTTGAATCAGGGTCTCAATCATGGCAATCATTTGCGGGATGTTTTCCGTCGCCTTCGGCTCAATATCCGGACGCAACACACCTAAAGCATCGGCATCTTCGTGCATAGCCTGAATGAAACGCGCGGTCAGTTCACCGATGGTTTCGCCGTTTTCAGCCGCACGGGCAATGATTTTGTCGTCGATGTCGGTGATGTTGCGCACATAAGTAAGCGGATAACCGCACTCGCGCAGCCAGCGGGCAATCATGTCGAACACAACCATCACACGAGCATGGCCTAAGTGGCAATAGTCGTAAACGGTCATGCCGCAAACGTACATACGCACGTTTTTAGGGTCGATGGGGGCGAAGGGTTCTTTTTGACGGGTAAGGGTGTTGTAGATGGTGGTCATGTTTTTTTAAATCTTGTATAAACAGGGGTAAATTATTTGGATTTTTTGTGCAAGCAGAATTCAAATACGTTTCGTTCTGGGCCATTATTAGTTGCATGTTCTTTTTTAACTATATAAGGCTGATGTTCATCTAATATAAACTCACCAATGTATCGGACATGAGCATTTAGTGTGTCATTGGCAAAGACACGGATGGCTTTTCCTGTCTGTTTATGATCCAAGAGAGCTTTATTCCCATTTATCATGCGCTGATCACCACGTTGCCCTTCACCACAATAAAACAGGGTAGTTCCCTTCTCATCCCAGTGATCATAATAGCCGTGGTTTTCGCCTTTTTCTGGGTGAGTAAAAAGGAAGATATTGGGTGTTTTTGCCGAAGCAGCAATACCACTTTGTCTATTGCCGCCATATTGGTCATGCAATTCTGAACGTTTAATAATATCGTTTTCTTGTAAAGAGAAAGAATTAGAAGACATCTAGCTCTCCATTGATTAAAAAGGCTGCCTGAAAATATTGGTTGCGATAACTACTTCTCTACTTTTACTATTTCAGACGCAGTCTCACCATTTTGAGTTATGCATGAGATAGGAACGAATCAAAAATTAATCCATTTGAAAGTATGGTTTGCTCGATTGGCTGTACCCAATCGACTAAATGTTTGTTTTTCAAATATTGATGTTGATTTATCCATATTTGTAACTGTGGATAAACCGATGAGTTATCAAAAATAAAACTTTCGTCGGCAAATGGTAATGCAGTATAAAGGTTTTGTAGGCTTGTATAGTAGCGTTTGAGAATTAATTCAGGGGCTATCCAATGCCCGCCGCTTGCGACACGCTCTTGCATTCGTCGAATATTTAATTCGGGCGTAGCAAGACCGATATAATTGAGTATGACATAAAATCCAGCGGCATTAGCTGTTTGAATGCGGGTAAGGGCGGATTTGCCGGATAAGGTCGATTCCATGGAAAAAGAAATTTGATTATCCAACGCTTGACGGAATAAGCGCAATGCGGTTTTTCCCGCTTCCATATCAGCTAAGCGGGGCATTTCAGGGTTAATTTCTGCTGCGATATGGTCGGAATCAATCACTAACGAGACACGATCTTGATTGAATTGGCGCAGGGTAGATTTGCCTGAACCATTAGCACCACAGTAAAAAATCGCTTTAGGCCGGTTGTTTGACATGGCCTACTGTTCTTTGATTACCGGAAGGATGATATTCGATCAGATTGCCTTCATTATCGACTACCGTGATTACGGCGTATTTCCGTTTTTCTGCTAGCCATGCCTGATACAAAATCTTAAGCATAGCTTGCTTTTTCGCCAATTCGACACGTTGTTTATCAGAAATCATGGTCTTCCTTGCTTTTTTCCTGTATTCGGACGACCCTATATTACATTAAACAGGTCGTCTGAAAACTTTTTATTTCCTTACTCGGGTTTAAACACACCTGTATCCGTTTTAGGCTGTTGTTCGGCAATCTCAACATTTGCCGCTGCCTGTTCCGCATCGGCTTTTTCAGCTTCAATGCGTTTTTTCTCGGTCAGGTATTGGTTGATTTGGTGTACCAACTCCTGTGTACCTTGGTGGGTTAGTGCGCTGATTTGGAAGAGGCGCGGGGTTTCCATGTCGAATTGGAAGCGGTCGTCGGGTTTGGGGTAATCCCAGCCGATGGCTTCGAGGAAGGCGGCGGTGCGCGTTTGGGCTTCTTCTTCGTCGAGCATGTCGAGTTTGTTCAGCACGAGCCAGCGCGGTTTGCCGTAGAGTTCTTCGTCGTATTTGCGCAGTTCGTTGATGATGGCAAGGGCTTCTTCGGCGGGGTTGACGGTTTCGTCGAAGGGGGCCAAATCGACGACGTGCAACAGCAAGCCGGTGCGCGATAAGTGTTTGAGGAACCGGTGGCCGAGGCCTGCGCCTTCAGCCGCGCCTTCAATCAGGCCGGGGATGTCTGCCATGACGAAGCTGTGGTTTTCGTCGATGCGCACGACGCCTAAGTTCGGATGCAGGGTGGTGAAGGGGTAGTTGGCGATTTTGGGACGTGCGGCAGATACGGCGGTAATCAGGGTGGATTTACCGGCATTGGGCATGCCTAACAAGCCGACATCGGCGAGGACTTTGAGTTCGAGCTGCAGGGAACGGGTTTCGCCTTCTTCGCCGGGCGTGGATTGTTTGGGCGCGCGGTTGACGGACGATTTGAAGTGGATATTGCCTAAGCCGCCTTTGCCGCCTTTGGCAAGGCAGACGCGCTGGCCGTGATAAGTGAGGTCGGCGACGATTTCGTCAGTGTCGAGGTCGCGGATAAGGGTGCCGACGGGCATTTTGAGGACGATGTCGTCCGCCCCTGCGCCGTAGCGGTCGGAACCGTGGCCTTTTTCGCCGTTTTTGGCTTGGTAGCGTTTGACGAAGCGGTATTCGACGAGGGTGTTGGTGTTTTCGTCGGCTTCTGCCCAGACGCTGCCGCCTTTGCCGCCGTCGCCGCCGTCAGGACCGCCGCGCGGTACGAATTTTTCGCGGCGGAAACTGGTTGCGCCATTACCGCCTTTGCCTGCGGCAACTTCGATTTTTGCTTCGTCGATGAATTTCATGGTGTTCTCTTGTATTTTGGGTTTCAGACGACCTTTTGTGTCGGAGGTCGTCTGAAAAAATGGGAATGGGGGATATTATAAGGGATATGGGGGATGTGCGCCCGTTTCTCTGTCCCTCTTGGTTTTTTGCCGGTTTTTTTGTGAAAACAGCCGTCCTGAAATCGCGGTTTCGGACGGCTGTTTGCTTTTTGGGATTATTTGGCAGTTTTTTGTTCTTCGCGTACTCTGTCTGCAAGCAGGTCTATGGTTTTCATACCTGATTCCCAGTCGGCAAATTCGACTTTGTATTTGCCACCGACAATGACGGTGGGCGTGCTGTCGATTTTGTAGGTATTGGTCAGCTCTGCCATTTTGTCTACGCGGGTTTGGCTTTCAGGGGATTCGTAGGCGGCGAGGACTTTTTTGCCGTCAAAAGCGGTTTGCTCATTCAACCATTTTTTGAGAGTTTCAGGGTCTTGCAGTTTGACTTTCTGATTAACCATAGCATCAAAGATATGGCTGTTTGCAATGTCTTTGGTGTCTGCGACCGCCATATCGACGGCGGCAGCAAGGCGCGCCAACGGTTTCATCTCATCGCCCCAAACAACGTGTTCAGTACGAAGGTAGGTATCGTCTTTGAAGGTTTTGACGTGTTTGCTCAAAACGGGTTCGAGGTGGGCGCAGTGCGGACAGAAGTAGCCGAAAAATTCGAGGACTTCGACTTTGCCTGCTTGTTGCTGAGGAATGGGGGTGCTGAGTGTGGTGTAGTTAAGCCCCTCAACTAAAGCGACAGGCGCAGCGGAGGCTGCTGAGGCTGCAGGCGCACTGTCGGCGGGGACGCTGGTTTGGACTTTGTTGTCGCAGGCGGCCAGGGCCAGCAGAGCAGCAGCAAGGGTAAGGGTTTTCAGTTTCATGTTTACTCCGTGATTTTCAGTCTAATATGGGATTTTATTGTATTTTTACAGTTTGATATATGGTTTGATGCGAAAAAGACAGTTTCATATGAAGAAAGGATGGTTTCAGACGACCTTTGAAAAATAGGGATTTAGTGCAAATTTACCGTCTGCAGGTACCGGCTTTCAGTATTTTTAAACTGAGAATCTTGAGCAAAAGTATCAAACTGCGAATAGTTTGAAGAAATCGGCGGATTCGGATTTGAAGTGCAACACTTGCCGCATAATGGCCTTTTTCTGTTATGGAAAGTTGCACTTCAAA
>NZ_KV838089.1:12626-23006 GCF_001838645.1 Neisseria sp. HMSC70E02
GCCTTTTTCTGTTATGGAAAGTTGCACTTCAAATTCGAATCCAAGGTCGTCTGAAAATCCGTCCATGCATTGCTACTATTTGTAAGATGAAATAGGTTTGCGCTTTTATGACAACAATTCAATTCCACGAAACAACTGAATAAAGAAAATATCAATACAATCTACTTTATAAAAAAGCCTGAACATATTTTCGATGTTCAGGCTTTTGATATTTGGCTCCCCGACCTGGGCTCGAACCAGGGACCTGCGGATTAACAGTCCGTCGCTCTACCGACTGAGCTATCGGGGAATTAGAAGGGGAATTATATCTTAAAAAAACAAGAAGTCAAGAATTAATCCCCTATTATCATTAATGATATGATTTATATGCGGTTTTATAAAATTTCTGCAATATGTTTAGCAGCACGTTTAGCATCCAGCAAAATCAACCCCAGCTTACCGCTTTCCTTCGCCATCAGTGCCAATACTGCATTATCACCTGCTTGACTCAACAGAATATAACCTGTTTTACCTTTAACCATCACTTGATCCAACTCACCACATGCCAGCTCATGCACTGAACGGTTGCCCAATGCCAACAATGTTGCAGACATAGCACCAACTCTGTCCGCATTCAAATGTGATGGGAGCATTGTAGCAATTGGCAAACCATCAGTCGATATTACAGCTGAAGCTGTAATATCGGGAGAAGTATTATTTAAATCACTCAACACAGAGATTAATAATTGTTGCATATTTATTCCATTCTCAAATTATAACTTTAGTTATATAGTTTGCTGGCGGCTACCATATCTGTGGTACAACACTTTAACCAGTGTCACGAACGCCTCTTTATTTAAGTCAGGCATACCACCTATAACTAGAATCAGCTTAGTTTCACCAATATACAATGGGAAAAATGTTAACTCGCTCTGACCAGAAGGATCACAAATCCCCCATGCACTATTATTGATATGCAAATTGTTACGAATCAGCAGACGATGACCATCTTCCATCTTAGCCACTTCGCTTGCCAACAGGCCCAACTCTTCGGCAGCTTCATGATGAAAATTAGCATTGGCAAAATACAGACCATTCTCATCAGCCAGCAAAGCTTTACCTGAATTAGACAACTGCTCTAACAATTCCGGTAACTGCTCATCTGTTAAATGAATATCTTCGTTACTAATATTTTCATCACCATATAAAAACTCTAAACGTTGCAAACGGTACAACAAGTTTAAAGCCGTATTGATATCACTGGTATCAGCCCAAGCTAGAATTTTTTCGCTACTAATGACCTCTGACGGGTTTGCACGCAATAAGCTATATAGCAATGTTCTACTTGCGCTTGGTGTATCGCTGGTTACTGCATAATAAGCACCAGCAGGTGTAATTCTGGGATATAAATTTGATTGCAAAGAAAGTGTTGATTCCATTTTATACCTCTAAACCCGGATCAATTGAGAACAACATTGCGCTAACCAATTGTTTGACATCATCTTCTCTACGAGCATCAATCTCAAAAACCGGTACATTAAAATTATTTTGTGCTAAATATTTCTGATATACATCAACGCTTGGCAATGAACGAATATCCATTTTAGTAACGCCTACTACTAATGGCGCTGTTTTCAATAATTCTCGGAATGCTTCCAAGAAAAATTGCAAATCCTTCAATGGGTTTGTTCGTGTATTATCCAAAAGCAATACCAATCCCATACTACCCTGGCTTAGAATTTCCCACATAAAGTTAAAACGTTCTTGCCCCGGTGTACCATATAAATGAACTTTGACTTCTTCATCCAAATGGATCACACCATAATCCATTGCTACGGTGGTATACCCCTTACGAACCAGCGTCATATCTGATGCAGATGCATCTGTCTGTACAGGCGGCTCATCTGATAACGCAGAAATTGCTGTTGTTTTACCTACTCCAACCGGACCGGTAAAGATAATTTTATTTTCTTTCATTACATGTCCTTTTTAGCGTTTTCCCAATAATTTACGCATTAAGCGCTGTAACAAACCGCGTGGCTGCTCTTGCGAAGGACCTGCCACTTTTTCTGCATCCTTAACCATCTGACTATCAGGCACATCGCTATTAACACTAACATGTTCAGAAATATTGGCATGCTGATTAGCTTGATTCGGAGCATATTCGCTATCCGTTGCCAAAAAGCCTGTTACAGAGGTTGCCGCCAAATAATTCAAGATATCCGGCATTTCCAAAGGCATAACTTTATAGAGGATATTTAAGTTGACTGATGTTTTAGTTAAAAACGCAGATAACCTCATAGACTCTGGAACCGGAGCAAGCCTGGTCAAATTAGGCCAACGCTTTAAAGTAAAAATCGTTTGAGGAGTCATCGGATAAATCAATCTTCCCTGAGCAGTCCAAATTGCCATCTGCCACAAACAAGACATAATCGTTACTTTGGCTTTTTCTTTCCACTGGGGATTATCCGGCACGACTTTGCATACAACAGATAAATTGTCATTCTTACAAAGCCCTTCTAACTCATGGGCGTTGACTGTCAGCAATACCCTTTGAATACTTGGGAAAACGATTAATACCGGTTTACCCTCATGTAAAACGGCAATATCCTGATGGCCTTGACTGGCAAACTTCAAAGCACCAAGTAATCCTTTATTCGGATTAAAGCGACGAATAGTAGCCTTTCTACTTTCGTTACCGTTTTGCGCTCCTTCTTGTACTTCTGCCTTTTGAGCCGAAGCATCAAAAATATTCCCGCCCTGCGCCAAACTTCTCAAAATCGGGAATAAGGTATCGAATTTAACCGGCTTAGCCAAATACGGTGTTGTAACAGATGGCTCTTGCGAACAAAACATCGCAATAGGAATATCAGGATATTTGATTTTGAGCGTTTTCCAAGTTTCAATGCCCTCAGCAGTATCAGTATCTACCAATACTAAATCTGGTATTTCATCTGAATCTGAGTCAAGAATCTGATAGTTCGTCGTATTGTGCATTTTAAAGGCCATACGGAAAACGGCTTCTTGCTGCTCGCTCATATCGCGCAGCATAATCCGTATGGTTTTGATTTTAGGTAACAGATTATCCATCATGGTACTCTCTAATTATTTTATTTTTTTGAATGTTGATTTACATGTTGCAGCAAACGGCTCATTGCCAATACCACTTCTTCCGGAAGGCTGACAACGCGTTCACGCAATAAGCGCAAGAATTGTTCCAGACGTGCCCAATCCTCTACTCTTTCGTAAAGATCGAACAGCATCACATACAATTGAGATTCTTGCGGGTACTGTAAAACAGCTTGTTCCAAAGTACCTATGGCCAAATCCAACTGACCGTACATCAGTAAAGATTCAACTTCTTTCAGTGCTTCATCTGCAGGAGAGGCGTTGACGCTAATGATAGAAGAATCTTTTTGTACCAGTTCGCGATATTTAGCTTTCATTTGAAGAGAAGTAGGTCGGATATAACCCCTTTCCAAACCAATTTCTCTGATTTTATTTTCGTTAGGTCCTTTCTCCAAATCATCAAATACTTCATGATAACCAAGGCTATATCCCCAACCCAGCATGCGTTCTTTCACTTGGCGGCCATACTGACCCAATGAGTGGTACAACTTCCACAAGTGTTTAGCAAACTGACTGATTTCTTCATGCTGATAGTCAAGTTTTAATGCATCGATGATAAGGCTTGCCGGCTTAGAAGAGCTTTGAATGGCACGGTTATATTGTTGAACGGCAGTTTCATAGCCTACTTTATCTTTTAAGATTTTGGCACTTTGTTCAGGTTTAACAAATCCGATAACGGCTCCCATTTCTTCCGGAGTAATATCGGTAAACTCTTTCTTGCCCAATACGATAGCAGCGCGTTTGGAAACGCCAGGGGCGTGATTAGCGCCTGCATTGTCATTAGTCATCGCAGGAGCGGATGTCGAAGCCTCTTCCAAATCAGGTTGCTCTCCGATTTGGCGCTCGATTTCCTGCATGCTCCATCCCAAACGGTTTTCTGCCAATACGCGTAACGGCAAATGCGTCTGATCGGACATCAAGCCGGCTTTAACGTACTCAGCCAGACTTTCTTCAGACAAGACAGAGCCATGACGCTCCAAGGCGTCTGTCAGCATATCGATATTGCCAACACGCAGACTCAGCCCGACAAGCTCATGTACTAATTTTTCAGGAGCCCCATCGTTTAGGCCATTCAAATAACCCGCCAAAGATTCGGCAGCCTTACTCTCATAACCAAATTGCTTATATACTTGATATTCCGTCAGTGGGTCGACTTCTTGTGCAGATACAGACGTAGTTGAACCGGCAGAACCACTGCCTCCCCATTCCCAATCTTGTTGATCCGGATCGGAAACGGATTGATTGACCTGATCAACCCAATCTGGACTTCCCCCTTCAATACTTTCTTGATTTGGGTGATGGTTTTTTTTGGATGATGCTTTAGCTGCTTTTGTCGTCTTTTTAGTTTTAGCTGTGCCCTTCTGTTTATAAAAAATAAACAGCAGCACCATAAACAAAAGCACTAGCAATATGATTAAAAGTGGATTTTTCAAGAACACCTCCCGATACTGTGGTGCGGCAAATAAAACTACATATATTCGATGTTCGGCATTTATGGAAACAGCCGAATCATCTATTCCCCAATTGAATTATGATAACATGATTCAACCAATAATTACATTAAAAACCATTTGTCAGACACTCCCACTATCGGATTTACAACTCAAACACGCCGATGGATTCGACATGAGAAGTTTGTGCAAACATATTCATAATGCCTGCAGATTTGAAGTTGTAACCCTTATTTACCAATACTTCCGCGTCACGTGCAAAGGTTGAAGGATTACATGAAACATATACGATTTTTTTCGGCAGGTATGGCGTATGTAGCGATTTGACAACAGCATAAGCACCGCTCCTGGGCGGATCGAGCAACATTTTGTCGAATACCCCCCATGAGGCTACCGTCTGCTCATCTGTCTCAAACAAATCTGCCACCTCAAACGACGCATATTTTACACAACTGTTTCGAAGAGCGTTTTGCTTGGCACGCAAAACAAGGGAATCCAATCCTTCAATACCCGTTACTGACGCACCGCTCTTTGCCATAGGAAGGCTGAAATTACCCAACCCGCAAAACAAATCTGCCACCCTGTCATTAGGCTGTATATCCAACAAGCGCAAAGCCCTGCTGATCATTACGGCATTCAAGTCCGCATTAATCTGCGTAAAATCACCCGGCTGATAAGGCATCTCTATCGAAAATTCAGGCAAACCGTATTTCAATTCGGGCAAATCTTTAGGGTACAGTACAGTTGACGGCTCGCGCCCATATTGAAACCAGACCTGCCAAACTTGCTTTACCCCACCTGATATCTTATCAAACCATGTCTCAATTTGCTTCAAAGAGTAGCCAGACGGTTTTTTTATGAAACAAATGTTCAAAACGACCAATGCACGGCTATTATAAAATTCTACAAATCGGACTGCCGCCCCGCCATCAGACAGGGTTTGCAACAACAATTTCACCATAGGTAAAACATCTGAAATATGCTTAGGCAACACCTGACATGTTTCAATATCGACCACTTCATTCGTTTTTTTCGCCTGAAAACCCATTTTCAGACGACCCTTCTTATCGACTGAGACACTCAACCGCGCTCTATCCCGATAATGCCAAGCCGAACCATAAATAGGCGGAAGAATCTGTTCCGGTTTGACTCTGCCGATACGCTCGAGCTGTTCTTCCAAAATACGTTGCTTCAATGCAACTTGAGCAGCTGGAGACACATGTTGCAACGAGCAGCCGCCACATGTCTCATAATAACCACACGCAGGCCGGACCCGTTCAACCGACTCTTTTAATACTTCTACTGTCTCTGCTTCACTGAACTGTTTCTTCTCCCTCAGCACCCGAAACGACACTTTCTCAGTAGGCAGCGCACCTTTAATAAAGACAGTTTTGCCGTGTACTCTGGCAACGCCGCGCCCCTCATAATCCAGAGAAAAAACATCAGCCACGCCGTCAAAACATTTCGTATCAGCCATCACTTATCCACTCGACACCCGGTTTATCTTTTCAGATGACCCAAATCCATACCTGCCGCTCAAACCGGCAAGCAACCGAAAGGGCATATTTTCGCACAAAAAAATACAGATTCAGGTATGATTTCCCAAAATCTTCTTTTCATTTATTACAAGTATTACGACACATGAAAAAAACCATTTTCGGCCTGACCGCTGCCTTCTTAGTTACCGCTGCCTCAGCCAACACACCCATCCCGGACGTCTCTCCCGTTTCCGAAGGTCAGCACGTCGTCATCAATATTCCGCAACAACGCTTATTCTTATATACAGACGGCAAACTGACCAAAATCTATCCTGTCGCCGTCGGCAAGGCCATGACCCAAACCACATTGGGCGAACACAAAATCGGTGCAAAAGCCTTTAATCCGACTTGGCACATCCCTAAATCCATCCAAAAAGAACGTGGCGACGGCGTCAAAAGCGTACCTGCGGGCCCTAACAATCCGCTCGGTCCTGTTTTTGTCCGTCTGGGCGATCCCAAACTCGGTTTAGGCATTCATGGCACTAATGCCCCTGCCAGCGTACCGGGCGTCCGCAGTCACGGCTGCGTCCGCATGAAGTCTCCGGATGCACTGGAATTTGCTAAAACAATCGCCTCCGGCGCTCCCGCCTCCGTCATCTACCAAATGGCCAGCCTCAACGAAGATGCCAACCAAAACCTTTGGCTGGCTGCATACCAAGACCCATATGGCAAAAAAAATCTGGATACTGCCGTCTTGAAGAAAAGTATTGCCGCTTGGGCAAAAGCACACGGTAAAACAATTAATCCGGCTAAAGTAGACGCTATTTTAAAAAACCGCACCGGTGCCGCCAACTGTCTGACCTGTACCAAAGGCGTCAAACTCAAAACCCCGTTGAAATCACTCGCCTGGACGAGCGGCTCCAGCGCTTTCAGCAAACCTAAAATTGCGCCTAAGCCTGCTCCGGTCAAAGATGTGGTTCTGCCTAAAGGTACTGAAATCGAAGTCGAAGCTGACGATACACCCGCTTCCGCACCAAACCAAAGCGTTCGTCCTGAAGCAAATCCGGCAAAACTGTACAACACCCCCGCCAGCACGCCGAGTTATCCGAAATATGACATCCCGGAAGGCAGCGAGCCGACAGGAGTGTTGTTCTAAAAGCAAAGGAATTTTCCGAATGCAAAGGTCGTCTGAAATTCAGCTCCCTAACAATATAGGAGCCGACAAATTTCAGACGACCTTTTTCATCCAATATCGTTCACATCCTTACAATCAAACCGCCTGCGCTCCCTTTTTTCCCAATAACCGCTTTACCAAACCAAATGCCAACTGCTTTTCAGTATCAGGAAAACAATCCAGCCCGATACACCGCTATTGTATAGTGGATTAACTTTAAACCAGTACGGCGTTACCTCTCCTTACCGTACTACCTGTACTGTCTGCGGCTTCGTCGCCTTGTCCTGGTTTACAGTTAATCCACTATAAATTAGCGGCTTTCCGCCCATCGTCAGGGCTTTAGAAAATCACCGCGTTGTTAACGCCACGCGGCGACAAACTCATTCCAATGCTGCTTGTCCTGGGCCTGTCCGGTCAGGTAATGCTTCAGCCGTTTGACTTCCACTTCATACTCGTCCGCATCCAAAGCGCCGCTCATCAGGCGGAAGCGCAGGAACATTAAATAAGTGTTTGCCGCATCGGTTTCGCAATAATCGCGGATGTCTTTCAGACGACCTGCGTGGAACGCCTCCCAGACTTTGCTGCCGTCCATGCCCAGTTTACCGGGGAAACCGCAAAGTTTCGCCATATCGTCCAGCGGCACATTGGCACGCGGTTGGTACAGGGCGAGCAGGTCCATCAGGTCGCAATGGCGGTTGTGGTAGCGGCTGATGTAGTTGTTCCACTTGAAATCGCGGCTGTCGCCGAAATCGCCCTCGCCCATATCCCAATAACGCGCCGCCGCGATGCCGTGTATCAGCGCTCGGTAATGCAGGACGGGCAGGTCGAAGCCGCCGCCATTCCAACTGACCAATTGCGGCGTATGGCTTTCGATAAGGTCGAAAAACTTGGCGATCATTTCCTCTTCGCTGTCGTGCATTTCGCCTATGGTGCCGACGTGGATTTTGTCCTGCCCCCAGCGCATACAGCAGGAAATGGCGACTACTTGGTGCAAGTGGTGCTGCATAAAATCAGAGCCGTTTTGGGCGCGGCGTTTCTGCTGGGCAAACAAGACCACCTCGTCGTCCGGCAAAGAGGCAGGCAGGTCGTACAACAGGCGGATGCCGTTCACATCAGGCACGGTTTCAATATCGAAAGCCAAAATCGGGGTCATGGGCGACTCCTCAAATTCAATCAAAACAGATTAAAACAGACAACAGGATAACGGCATTGTGGCATGTTTCCGCATTTATTGACAGTCAAATCACACCGCTGCCCCGCCATTCCATCTGCCTGTACACCTACCCAAAACACCGTCAAAACAGTAAAATCCCCCTTTTATCCCAATCCGAAACATAAGCCATGCTCACCTTCCAACAAATCATCTTCAAACTGCAAACATTCTGGGCAGACAAAGGCTGCACCGTCATCCAACCTTTCGACATGGAAGTCGGCGCCGGTACTTCCCACCCCGCCACCTGCCTGCGCGCGCTCGGCCCAGAGCCTTGGTTTGCCGCCTACGTCCAACCCAGCCGCCGCCCCAAAGACGGCCGCTACGGCGACAACCCCAACCGCCTGCAACACTATTACCAATTCCAAGTCGCCCTCAAACCCGCGCCCGCCAATATCCAAGACCTCTATCTCGACTCCCTGCGCGAATTGGGCATCGACCCCAAAGTCCACGACATCCGCTTCGTCGAAGACGACTGGGAAAACCCCACCCTCGGCGCATGGGGCTTGGGCTGGGAAGTCTGGCTCAACGGCATGGAAGTGACCCAGTTCACCTACTTCCAACAAGTCGGCGGCATCGACTGCACGCCTGTACTCGGCGAAATCACCTACGGCATCGAACGCTTGGCGATGTATCTGCAAGGCGTAGAAAACGTCTATGACCTCGTTTGGGCAAAAACGCTCGACGGCAACACCGTCACCTACGGCGACGTGTACCACCAAAACGAAGTCGAACAATCCACCTACAACTTCGAATACAGCGATGCCGACTGGCTGCTGCGCCAATTCAACGACTACGAAGCGCAAGCCAAACGCCTGCTCGCCGAAGAAAACGCCAGCCTCGCCCTGCCCGCCTACGAGCTGGTCCTCAAAGCCGGACACACCTTCAACCTCTTAGACGCACGCGGCGCCATTTCCGTTACCGAACGCGCCACCTACATCGGCCGCATCCGCGCGCTGAGCCGCACCGTGGCGCAGAAATACGTCGAAAGCCGCGAAGCATTGGGCTTTCCTTTAATTAAATCAAAATCCTAATAGGTGTTGATATGTTCCACAAAACGCTTGCCGCCGCCGCATTGTTCCTCATTTTCTCTGCAAATGTTCAGGCTGCCCCTTTATCGTTTCAATCCAAAACCTTGGAAGCCAAATCCTGTGACGGAAAAAACAGTGAAGGCAAACCCCTTTGCCATCAACTTACCGTCAGCTATCCGATTACCGGCGATAAACATTTGGATGACTGGGTCAGGAAAGAAATGGGCGGCAAACTGCCTACACAGAAATCGGTTCAGACGACCTTGATACGCGACAAAGACGTAAAGGAGACCAATAAGGAAAACCAAAAACTCCGCAAAGCCGGTGAGTATCCTTGTGCTTTGGACTATATAGATACGTTGGAACTGGAAGGCTATACGCCCAATTATGCTGTTTTCGGACAAGAAGACTGGGAATACAATTGTGGCCCGCACGGATACGGCGTGCACACGCTAACAGTATTGAAGCGCGGCATTGCCAATCCGAAGCCGCTTAAATTGAACGACATCCTGTTACCCAATCAAGAAGGAAAACTGACACACCTGCTTGAAGAAGCCTATGTCAAATACCTGAAGGAAAATAGTGGTGACACCGAAGAAGAAGCACGTGATTACATTAGTGGATACAATAGTGACAAATTTTCCGCTACGGAAAACTGGCGTTTCGATAAAAACGGCTTGACTTTCCTGTATCAAAGTTACGAAATCGGGGCATATGTTTTAGGCAGACCTGAGTTTACTATCCCCACTAAGGATTTGCAGGGAATTGTGAAACCTGAAATCTTGAAGGAAGCGGAGCATTTCATACAACCTAAAAAATAATTAAGGAACCGGTGTAGATTATCTCCCCTTAGCTTCTGACCGATTCAAGTATAGTGGATTAACTTTAAACCATTACGGCGTTGCCTCGCCTTAGCTCAAAGAGAACG
>NZ_KV838089.1:23106-24750 GCF_001838645.1 Neisseria sp. HMSC70E02
CTTGTCCTGATTTAAATTTAATCCACTATATTTGCAGTTAATCGTCAAAAAAGGTCGTCTGAAAACCTAATTTGGTTTTCAGACGACCTTTTAGCTTTGGCAAATCAAGCCTGACGGTTTATCGTCTGCCACACGCCGTAAGCGTTTATTTAAACCACCGCGACAACGCCGGAATCCGCGACAGCAAGGCCGTATCCAAGAGCCAAATCACGGCGATGGCGGCGATGGCGGTCGGGAACAATACCGCCACGATCAAAAGCGGCACAGCCATTGCCCACCATACCGGCAGCTCGATTTTCTGCGCCGGAGGAACCAGTCCGCCCGCTTTGGACGGGCGGCGTTTCCACCACATCACACAGCCGCTGACACAGATGAAGATAACCGCCAGGCAGAACAAGACGTTCGCCAGCACGCTCCACCAGCCCAGCGTCCCCATGTGCAGCGCGATGCTGGCCGCCATGAATTTGCCGAAGAAGTTGTAATCGTCGAAACGGATGTCGGCCAGGATTTTGCCGCTGTATTGGTCGATGTGCACCGTGCGGTCGGCGGTCGGGCTGACCATGTCGTAGCTCATCGAATCCTGCGACAGCGTCCACACGCCCGTTTCGCCTTTGGGCAGGTTGAGCTGGTAGCGGCCTTTGAAACCGATTTCGCGGGCGAAGCGGTCAACCGTTTCCAAGGTCATCGGTTCGCTCGGATTGATGCCGTTTTCGCCCTTCGTCGTACCGGAAACAGGCATGGGCGTGAGTTCCAGAATCCACGGTACTTCTTTGGTTTTGCCGTCGTTCAACACATCGCCGTGGGTCGGCACGACGGATACGGGGTTCGGTTCGACCCCCCATTTGCCGGCGGGGAACTGGCTCCAAGACTGAACGAACTTACCGCCCCAAATGCCCGCCCAAGCAACACCAGACAGGCAGAACAACAATAAAATCAAAGAAACCCAAGTGCCGAACGCACCGTGCATGCTGCGCCACCACGAGCGTCCTTTGCCCGTTTGCGGCACAAGCATGGATTTCAGGCTGCGCTGTTTCGCCCACCACAAATAAATCCCTGTAATCATCATCAAGATAGTCAGCGACGCGGCGGTTTCTATCAGGTAATCGCCCGCCGTGCCGAGCATCATATCGCCGTGGATTCCGTCCATCGTGTGATACCAGCCCTCATTGCGCGGCATGGAACTGACGACTTTCGCCGTGTAAGGATCGACGGCGACCATGGTCGCTTTGTCGTCGTTGTTCACGCGGAACACGGCAACCATATCGTCGGCGCGCGGCGCGATATATTGCACCACCGACGCGGTTTCAGGGTTCACAGACTGCCGCGCCGCTTCCGCCTGCGCCGACAAAGGCTGCACCTGCGCCTGCGGGGTAACGTGTATACGCTCGCCCTCTTTGCCGGTGATGTTGGCGAATAGAAGCATGCCCAGACCTGTTACGGCAAGCAGGGTCAGAAAGGGCGCGACCAATAGCCCGAAATAAAAATGCCACCGCCACACGGTCAGATAGCGGCGGTTGGCCTGTTGGTCGGGATGGGGAGTAGGTTTGGTTGTGTCCATAAATTCTCTCTTTTGTTTTGAGTGGATGGAGATAAAGCGCCAAGTTCCTGCCTTGCATTTTTATAGTGGATTAACTTTAAACCAGT
>NZ_KV838089.1:24850-25258 GCF_001838645.1 Neisseria sp. HMSC70E02
CCTTGTCCTGATTTAAAGTTAATCCACTATATTCCAATCCACCGAGAAAAATAGCAATCGAAAAGACGCATCGCCGCCATTTTTCGCATAACGGTCTTAACTTGGATATTGGCAGATTCAGAATCAGATTGAACCTGACAACAATAATAGACCAGATGAACTAATACTTTATAAGTATAATCAATTTTTCGGATATTAACAATTTTTGAAAATAAAGCCGTAGTGAAAGACAATACCTTAGAAAGAGACCATCGAGAAGAAAAATAGTTTGAAATAAGGACAAACTTATAACGGACTTTCACACAGCAAAAATCATCTCCAAGCATCAAGTCCGCTCAAAAACACGCCAAATTTCCATCCATATCCAATAAATACCGCCAAGCCCGTTTTATGACAAAGGTCGTCTGA
>NZ_KV838089.1:25358-25669 GCF_001838645.1 Neisseria sp. HMSC70E02
TTGCAGCGGCCGCTATCAATTGCGCCTGCCGTCCCAACGTCATCACGGCAGTACATGGCTTAAGTATAACGGCTGGAGTGTGATGGTCATGTTTAACGACTGGAAAAGAAACGTAAGTACCATCAATGAGAATAAACAATATGGTTATGATGGAACCGATATTGTCGTCGATACCCGCACCCTGATTCCGGATCGGGCAATCATGCAGGTAACACGCAGCGATTTTTCTTGGGAGCGCAGCATTACAGTTAAAGAGAAGGGAATGCCCTACGAAGCTGATTTATATTTCAAGCTGGATAATGATGACGCCT
>NZ_KV838090.1:0-11778 GCF_001838645.1 Neisseria sp. HMSC70E02
TATTGTACTATTTTGTTTTTAATTTACTATAAATGAGATACATTTTACTTGAGGTCGTCTGAAATGCCGTTCCCACTAAAGTGGAAAACTTCAGACGACCTTTTACCAACAGACGCTTTCAGGCAGCGATGTTCGGTATAAACCCTGTTTTTCCAAAAATCTATTGCCGCCGGCTTTTTGGGCTTGCACCAGCCTGACAAGGACGAACATGGATACCAGCCCATCAACCGACAGCCCGTTAAGATTAAACCCAGCAAAACGACCGAGATAATCTGTTTTATTGACTGTCTTTCCCTTTTGGTTCCCGTCTACCGAAAATCGCGCTGCCGATACGCACATGCGTTGCGCCGCACGCGACCGCCACAGGCATATCGCCGGACATTCCCATAGACAATACATCCGCGTGGACACCCGCCGCGTTCAGGTCGGCAAGCAGTTTCTGCATGGTTTGAAACTGAACGCGCAATGCTTCATCATCGCTGTCGGCTTTGGCGACACACATCAACCCGCGTACAACCACATTCGGCAACTTCGCCACTTCCACCGCCAGCGCGACCGCCTCATCGGGCGCAACGCCGTGTTTCGCCTCCTCGCCCGCGATATTGACTTCGATGCACACCTGCAAAGGCGGCATTTCGGGCGGACGCTGTTCGCTCAGGCGGCGGGCGGTTTTCAGACGACCTATCGTATGCACCCAATGCGCGCGTTCGGCGACAAATTTGGTCTTGTTTGACTGCACATCGCCGATGACGTGCCAAACGATGTCGGGCAAATCCGCGAGCGTTTCCGTTTTCTCGTACCACTCCTGAATATAGTTCTCACCGAAATCACGCTGCCCTGCGGCATATACCTCGCGGATGTCGTCTGAAGGGAAGGTTTTGCTGACGGCAATCAGACCCACTTCGCCCGCCTGCCTGCCCGCCTTTTGCTCGGCTTCGGCAATGCGGCGGCACACCTCCGCATAATTTTGTTGCAATACCGACATGATTTCTTCCTTTATTACATCAATTACAGCGATTTTGAAAATTTTACTTGGTCTGAACGGTTTATGTATTTAAAATAATACAATTTATCGGAACCTGAACAGGGAAATGCCCGGCATTCCGCGTCCGC
The DNA here is from genome assembly GCF_001838645.1 of Neisseria sp. HMSC70E02. Taxonomy (NCBI): domain Bacteria; kingdom Pseudomonadati; phylum Pseudomonadota; class Betaproteobacteria; order Neisseriales; family Neisseriaceae; genus Neisseria; species Neisseria sp. HMSC70E02. The sequence goes on from NZ_KV838090.1 coordinate 1,114, forward strand.
ATTTTAAATCGGGTTCCGCCTCATTATTCTAAACTAAAACAAGGCCACATTATGCAGATTACCGACTTACTCGCTTTCGGCGTCAAAAACAAAGCTTCCGACCTTCACTTAAGCGCCGGAATGTCCCCCATGATCCGCGTTCACGGCGATATCCGCCGCATCAACCTACCCGAAATGTCCGCCGAAGAAGTCGGCAACATGGTCACTTCGGTCATGAACGACCATCAGCGCAAACTGTTCCAACAAGATTTGGAAGTGGACTTCTCCTTCGAGCTGCCCAACGTCGCCCGTTTCCGTGTCAACGCATTTACCTCCAACCGCGGCCCTGCCGCCGTCTTCCGTACCATTCCGAGCGACGTATTGACGCTGGAAGACCTGCGCGCCCCGCGTATTTTCCAAAAAATCGCCGACAACCCGCGCGGCTTGGTATTGGTAACCGGCCCGACCGGTTCCGGTAAATCCACCACGCTGGCGGCGATGATCAACTACATCAACGAAACCCAACCCGCACACATCCTCACCATCGAAGACCCGATCGAGTTCGTCCACCAAAGTAAAAAAGCCCTCGTCAACCAGCGTGAGCTGCACCAACACACCCACAGCTTCGCCAACGCCCTGCGTTCCGCATTGCGTGAAGACCCCGACGTGATCCTCGTGGGCGAGATGCGCGACCCCGAAACCATCGGCCTCGCGCTGACTGCCGCCGAAACCGGCCACTTGGTATTCGGTACGCTGCACACCACCGGCGCCGCCAAAACCGTGGACCGTATCGTCGACGTATTCCCTGCCGGCGAAAAAGAAATGGTACGTTCCATGCTGTCCGAATCCCTGCGCGCGGTTATTTCACAAACCCTGCTGAAAACCCGCGACGGCAACGGCCGTGTCGCCGCACACGAAATCCTCATTTCCACCCCCGCAGTGCGCAACCTGATCCGCGAAAACAAAATCGCCCAAATCAACTCCGCGCTGCAAACCGGTCAATCACACGGCATGCAAACCCTAGACCAAGCGCTGCAAACCCTCGTCCGCCAAGGTACCATCAGCCCCGACGTAGCCCGCAGCAAAGCGCAAAACAGCGACAGCATGACCATCGTCTGATAAATACATTCCATTATCGGGAACAGACCAGGTCGTCTGAAAACGCAGTTTACACAACGAGGAAACCCGTTTCCCGTTTTCAGACGACCTCCGCAAGGCAGGCAACACCCAATAACAAACAAACCGCCCGCCGGTCTCAATATTCACTTACTGATAAAGAGTACACAAAATGAGCGAAACAACTCCTTTACACGACTTACTCAGCGAAATGGTGCAAGCCTACTCGCAAAAAAACCAACCGCCGCACATCCCCACCCCCGCCGAAATCGGCACACACCTCCATCCCCTGCTCGACCGCATGTGCGTCGAAGCAGAAAAACGCGGCGCATCCGACATCTTCATCAGCGCAGGCTTCCCGCCTGCCGTCAAAGTCAGCGGCACCCTGACCCCTGTCCCGCACAAAGCCCTGACCGGCGAAGACACAGCTGCCATCGTCGAATCCACCATGAACCCCGAGCAGCTTGAGACCTTCAACCGCGAATGGGAACTCAACTACTCCGTCCAATCCCGCAGCAACACCCGTTACCGTGTCAACGCCTACCACGAACAAGGCCGCGTCGGCATGGTCTTGCGCCGCATCAACCAAGAAATCCCCGAAATGGAGAGCCTCGGCCTGCCCGCCAAACTCAAAGACCTCTCCCTTTCCCCGCGCGGCCTGCTGATCCTTGCCGGCCCGACCGGTTCTGGTAAATCAACCACCATGGCATCCATGCTCGACTACCGCAACCACAAAATGCCCGGCCACATCGTCACCATCGAAGACCCGATCGAATTCATCTACAAACCCCGCCGCAGCATCTTCACCCAGCGCGAAGTCGGCATCGACACCAACGACTGGAAAATCGCCGTCCAAAGCGCGATGCGTCAAGCGCCCGACGTCGTCTGTATCGGCGAGGTGCGCAGCGAAGCCAGTATGGAATACGCCCTCCAGCTTGCCCAAACCGGCCACTTGTGCGTCTTCACCATCCACGCCAACACCGCCGCCCAAACCATCGAGCGTATCATCAACTTCTACCAAGAAGACCGACGCAAACAAGTCCTTATGGATTTGGCGCTCAACCTGACCGGCATCATCGGCCAACGCCTCGCCATCAAGAAAAACCGCAGCCAGCGTACCGCCGTCGTCGACCTGCTGCTCAACACGCCCGCCATGCAGGATTTGATTTTCAAAGGCGAACTCATGGAAATCCGTGAACTCATGATGCGCTCCGGCACAGACGGCATGCAGACCTTCGACCAACACCTGTTCGAACTCTACATCCAAGGTCAAATCGAATACGACGAAGCCCTGCGCCAAGCCGTTTCCACCAACGACCTGCGCCTGCGCATCCAAATGCACGAAGAAGGCAACGACCCCGACCGCCTCTACGACCGCATCAGCGATTTGAACCTGATTTCGTAAATACCCGATTTCAGGCAAAACAAAGGTCGTCTGAAAACCCCGATTCAGGTTTTCAGACGACCTTTGTTATAGTGGATTAACTTTAAATCAGGACAAGGCGCCGAAGCCGCAGACAGTACAGATAGTACGGCACCGATTCACTTGGTGCTTCAGCACCTTAGAGAATCGTTTTCTTTGAGCTAAGGCGAGGTAACGCCGTCCTGGTTTAAAGTTAATCCACTATATTTGATACGGCGATTATCCGCCCCTTATCAAGAAGGTTTTAGGGAGAGCGCAACCATCGGATTGGCTTTAACCAGAGCCAGCACCCAGTTTTGCATGAGCGCTAATCTTAATGCCCTCTTTGCCGGAAGAAGCAGATTACCGAATACGATGTTTGCCGTTTCTGTCGATTTTGACCAATTTGACGTCGAATATCAAAACGGAATTCGGACCGATTTTATTGCCAAGCTTTTCTTCTCCGTAAGCGAGTTTGGCAGGAATATAAAAGGTAGCCTCGCCGCCTGCTTTCAAAAGCTGCAAACCTTCTATCCAGCCCGGTATGGTTTGGTCAAGCCGAAAAGAGATAATGCCGCCTACTCCATCATCACTTACACCTTCTTTACTGCTGTCGAAGACAGTACCGTCAATCAGGCGGCCTTCATATTCGACATGTACGAGATCGTTTTTCCGAGGCTGTCTGCCTGTACCCTCTTTGATCATTTTGTACTGCAAACCGGATGCTGTTGTTTTCACGCCCTCTTTAGTGGCATTTTCTTTCAAAAAAGCCTCGCCTTTTTCTTTATTGGCTCGTGCTTCTTCCTCGTATTTTTTCGTTGCTTTAGCTTCAAGTTCTGTCATGATTTCCACTTGCGCTATGCTGGCTTCCGATTCACTCAATTTAGTCTGTTTACCATCGTATACGGACTGTACGGCTTTAAAGAAGGCTTCCATATCAACTTCGAAACCCTGTTCCTTCATCTGCTTCAAGGATTTGCCAACGTCCATACCCATTGCATAGCTGCCTTTTTCATCCAAACTTTTGAAAGATGAAGATGTATCTGATTCAGCAGACGCCTCGGTCTCTTTTGCAGTTGTACCATTAAGAGATGAAGGCGTGGTCGTAGTTGAAGAAGTATCGGGGGTTTTATTGCTGCAAGCTGTCAGGGAAAACGAGGCAATAAGTGCCAACATGCTTAATTTCAAGATTTTATTCATAGTATTTCTCTTTGGCGGGAAATTGGAAGAAGCAGGGATTATAACCTTCGCATAAAGAAATTAGAAAAAAATCATACAAACACGATAAAAAGGTCGTCTGAAAACCCAAAAACCCAGTTTCAGACGACCTTTCTCACTCTTATGGCAATAAAGCCACACCGATCAATGTAAACTGCCATTTAAGCCTTTATCATTTTCTCCGCACTCCGCCTCCGCTGCCAAACGCACCCCTCTCCACACAGCAAGGTTCATAAATCTTCATACTTTTCATCGCACTTTACGCAAATTATAAATCGCGCACCTCAACATTTCGGGCGATACAAATTCAGCCGTTTCAATGAATTACAAACGTTAAGCACTTGAGAAGATGGGTAACGCCTCGGCAAAGGCGGTTGCGGCTCATCCGCAAGCATCCGATACTGGATTCGTCGGAAGCAGAAACACGCTTCCTGTTTATCCGTGAAGGAGCATTATCATGAAAAAAACCTTACTGACTGTTTTATTGGCTACCGCTTCCGCCATCACTTTCGCTGACGGTTCTTTTACCGGCGCAGGCTTGGAAGTCGGCGCGGGAGCAACCAAAAGTGATGTGCGCAATGTCAATCTGAACGAAAAAACCAAAGGCGACGTTGCCGTACGCGGCAGCTACAACACACAATTCGGACAAAGCAACTGGATTGGCGGCGTTGAAGCCGGCGTTAAACCGCTGCACCGCAAAATCGCGGGCAATGCGAAACAAAAAGTCGATGCCAACGTTTCCTACGTCCAAGGCTACCGCCTGACCGACAATGCGCTGGCTTACGGTAAGGTCGGCTACCACTACGGCCGCTTCGACAATCTGGGCGCGAAACGCAACAATATGAACGGCCTCGGCTACGGCGTGGGCGCGAAATACGCCGTTGCACCGAATGTCGAAGTCGGCGCCGAATGGGAGCAAACCCGTTATAAAAAAGACAATTTGAAAGTCCACAACAACAGCTACATGGCTACTGTCGGCTACCGCTTCAAATAATCTTTTTTAAACAGACAAAGGTCGTCTGAAACCGTAAATCTGGTTTCAGACGACCTTTTTGTCGATTCGGGCATCTTAAACGATGCCCTCTTCTTTCAGCCTTCAGTCTTTACGCGTTTCCACCAAGACCATTTCGGTGGCGGCAACGGGTTCGACTTCGATTTTCGGCACGTCCGCGCGGCGCAGGCCGGATTCGGGTTCGGGCTGAACCTGTTCGGCAAAAGCGGCGACGGCTTCGGGATTGGTTTCGACGAACACCAAGCCGCCTAAGTCGGGCAGCGCGGCAACGGCAGGGACAGTTTCTTCCGGCTCGGTCGCTTCCGCTTGGCTTGCTTCCGGTGCAGTTTGCGGCTCGGATTCTGCTGCTTGGGCGGCTGCGGCGGCCGCTGCTGCTGCGGCAAGGGCTTCGATGGCGGCGGCGGCTTCGCGTTCGGCTTTCCAAACGACCAGCTCTTCCTCCATTTCGGCGACGGCTTCGGCTTCACCTTCGGCAGGGACGGCGGTCATTGGTTGGTAGCCGTCTTCGGTTTCGATGGCAAACACAGAAGTCGGGGTTTCTTCAACGCTGCCGATGGCGGAGTCGATGATGCTGCATTCGTCGTCGGTGCTGTCTTCGATCAGGATGCCGCTGTCCGCTTCTTCGCCTTCGATGGAGAACACGAAGGCTTCTTCAGTGGCCGCAACGGGTTCGGAAACGACGACAACCAAAGGCTCGGCACTATCCTCGGGAGCGGGGATGGTCACGGCAAACGGTTCTTCTTCGACAGGCTCGCCCATGACGTGCGCGGCGGCGAAGCGGACTTTGTCGGCGGTATCGTGAATATTCAGGTACTGCTCGATTTTGGCGGCAGACGGAATATTGCGTTTTTTACCGTTTTGACGGCGGTCGCGCTGATTGTTGCGTTCACGGCGGTCGCGTTGGTTGTTGCGCTCGCGTTGGCGGCGGTCGTTGCCTTTTGGTGCATCGTTATCGGCGGTTTGTACGCCCTCTTCCGCTGCGTTGTCCACTGCTTCGGACAAGGTTTCTTCCGCACGGATTTCCGCTTGTTCGCGGTTGCGTTCGTTGCGGTTGTTGTTGCGGCGCCGTTTGCCGCCTTGCGCCTGTTCGCCCGAACGGGATTCGTTTTCAGACGACGTTGCGGCGGCGAGTGCTTGGACTTCGAGGTTTTCGGCTTCCGCGGCGGCGTTGCGCTCGTTTTGGCGGTTGCGGCTGCGGCGGTTGTCTTTGGCGTTGCGGTTTTCGTTTTCCGCCGCCTGATTGTCCGCTGCTTTGTCTTTAAAGTCCGCCACTTCGCGCACTTCTACCTTGCTGCCGTCGTGCCTATTGTTGCGGCGCGGGTTTTGGCGGCGGTTGTTTGCGCGGCGGTTGCCGGAATTGCCGTTGCGGTTGTTGCCGTTTGAAGTGCGTTTTTCCGCCACTTCGGCAACAGGCGCGGTTTCGGCTGCGGTATTGCCGCCGAAAATGCGTTTGAGCCATGCTTTGAAGGTATCCCACCATGAACCGCTTTTTTGCTCGGATACGGTCGGGGCAGGCTGGGTATGGCGCACGCCTTTGACGGCGGGTTCGGGACGGGCGGCCTTGGCTCTTTCGCTGCCGAAAGGTTTGGCGGATTCGTCTTCTTCCGGCTCGGCAACGCGTTTGTAGCTCGGTTCGCCGTCTTCTTCTACGTCATCGATGCGGATGCGGTTGATTTCGTAGTGCGGATTTTCCAGATGGATATTCGGAATCAGGACGACGTTGACGTCCAAACGCTCTTCCATCGCAAACAGCTCGGCGCGTTTTTCGTTCAACAGGAAGGTGGCGACATCGACGGGTACTTGCGCATGCACTTCGCCGGTATTGTCTTTCATCGCTTCTTCTTGAATGATGCGCAAAACGTGCAGGGCGGTCGATTCGATGCCGCGGATGACGCCGGTACCGGCGCAGCGCGGGCAGGCGACGTGGCTGCTTTCGCCCAAAGCGGGTTTCAAGCGTTGGCGGCTTAATTCCAAGAGGCCGAAGCGGGAGAGTTTGCCCATTTGCACGCGGGCGCGGTCTTTTTTGAGCGCGTCGCGCAGGACGTTTTCGACATCGCGCTGATGCTTGGGGTTTTCCATGTCGATGAAGTCGATGACGACCAAACCGCCCAAGTCGCGCAGGCGCATTTGGCGGGCGACTTCTTCGGCGGCTTCCATATTGGTTTTGAACGCGGTGTCTTCGATGTCCGCGCCGCGTGTCGCGCGGGCGGAGTTGACGTCGATGGAAACCAGGGCTTCGGTGTGGTCGATCACAATCGCGCCGCCGGAAGGCAGGCTGACGCTGCGGGCAAACGCGCTTTCGATTTGGTGTTCGATTTGGAAGCGGGAGAACAGCGGCGTATGGTCTTCATAGAGTTTCAGACGACCTACGTTGCTCGGCATGACGTAGCTCATAAACTCGGCAACTTGGTCATAAACCTCTTGATTGTCCACCAGAATTTCGCCGATGTCGGGACGGAAATAGTCGCGGATGGCGCGGATGAGCAGCGAGCTTTCCATGAAGAGGAGGTAGGGTTCGTGGTGCGCTTTGCCGGCTTCTTCGATGGCCTGCCAAAGCTGTTTGAGGTAGTTCAAATCCCATTCCAACTCTTCCGCGCTGCGGCCGATGCCGGCGGTGCGGGCGATGATGCTCATGCCGTTCGGAATGTCGAGTTCGGCCATAGCGGCTTTGAGTTCTTGGCGCTCTTCGCCTTCGATACGGCGGGATACGCCGCCGCCGCGCGGGTTGTTGGGCATCAATACCAGATAGCGTCCGGCCAGGCTGATGAAGGTGGTCAGCGCCGCGCCTTTGTTGCCGCGTTCGTCTTTTTCGACTTGGACGATGACTTCCATGCCTTCTTTGAGCACGTCTTGAATACGCGCCCTGCCGCCTTCGTAATCGCGGAAATACGAACGCGATACTTCCTTAAACGGCAAAAAGCCGTGGCGGTCGGTTCCGTAATCTACGAAACACGCTTCCAGCGACGGCTCGATGCGGGTGATGATACCCTTATAAATATTACCTTTGCGCTGCTCTTTACCCAGCGTTTCGATGTCCAAATCCAAAAGGTTTTGCCCATCGACAATGGCAACGCGCAGCTCTTCGGCCTGCGTTGCATTGAACAACATTCTTTTCATAATCATTACCTCGCACAGGCGGGCAGCCTTTTCAGACGACCTGCCTGCTCTTTGTCAGACACTCTGCGAGGCGGGCGGGATTGGGCATAGCCCGCGCCCCTTTTCGGCGCGGGATGCAGAAACCCGGATGAGCAATCAGTTTTTGAATTGAAGTCCGCAAGGTTGCACGCCGCCCAAAACAATGCGGCCGTGTGCGGAAGGATACGGATAAAGAAGGCAATAAAGAACAATGCGGCGGAACACTCCGTCCGCCGCCGAAGTCCGGACGGTACAGGCCCGGCTTGAAAAACAGGTAGCCGACATCTTCTTATTATCGTTATGCCGGAAGTTTCGAACGGTGCAGCGCGGCAGGTTTGTCAAACACCCGCCCCTCGTCTTATGCCCGGTCAAATCGGCAAAATCAAATCAAACTTAATTACGCTCCTGCGTTTACGGGCTTTGGCATAAACGCAGGGAAAATGCTTTGCAGAGTGCGTTTTTAATATAAAATCTCGTTTTAACAATACCATCCGTCCCATACGGCCTGTTTGTACAGGTTTCTGCCGAAACGGATGTTCGGGATTATAGATGAAAACGCACGCAATAAGCAAAGATTCAGTCAGCCTGATTACCGTCGCCGAACACGAAGCCGGACAACGCCTTGACAACTATCTGATAAAAATCCTCAAAGGCGTACCCAAAAGCCATATCCACCGCATTATCCGCGCCGGCGAAGTGCGCCTGAACAAAAAACGCTGCAAGCCCGACAGCCGCATCCAAACAGGCGACCTGCTCCGCATCCCGCCCGTGCGCACCGCCGAAAAACAAAGGTCGTCTGAAAACCGCGCCCAAGCCGTACCTGCACGCGAATTTACCATCATCTACGAAGACGACGCATTGCTCGTCATCGACAAACCCGCAGGCACCGCCGTCCACGGCGGCAGCGGCGTGAGCTTCGGCGTCATCGAACAAATCCGCCGCGCCCGCCCCGATGCCCGCTATCTCGAACTCGTCCACCGCCTCGACAAAGACACCAGCGGTCTCTTGATGATCGCCAAAAAACGCAGCGCGCTCGTCAAACTGCACGAAGCCATCCGCAACGACCACCCCAAAAAAATCTACCTTGCGCTGGGCGTAGGCAAACTGCCGAACGACAGCTTCCACGTCAAACTGCCCCTGTTCAAATACACCGGCGCACAAGGCGAAAAAATGGTGCGCGTCAGCGAAGACGGACAATCCGCGCACACCATCTTCCGCGTGCTCAACCGCTTTTCAGACGACCTCCTGCACCAAGTCGGCCTCTCGCACCTCACCCTCGTGCAAGCCACCCTGAAAACCGGCCGCACCCACCAAATCCGCGTCCACCTCCAATCGCAGCACTGCCCCATCGCCGGCGACGAACGCTACGGCGACTACCAAGCCAACAAACGCCTCCAGAAACTCGGTTTGAAACGGATGTTCCTGCACGCCGCAGAGCTGCACCTCGACCACCCGCTGACAGGCGAAAAACTCATCTTAAAAGCCCCGCTGCCGCAAGATTTGGCACAATTCGTCCTGATGCTGGAAAACGCAGGGAAGGTCGTCTGAAACTTGTAGCGTGGGCTTTGCCCACGAAATGAGTGCAAAAACGATGGGCAAATTCGAATCATCAGGCAGCAAGTTTCGCGGGCATAGCCCACGCTACGACTTACTGCACTTTCTTACTCAATCTCAATTAAAAACCATTTGCATTAACTAAGTAAGTTTCGCTATAATTTCACTGTTTAGCGGCTGTAATTTTTAAGGTTTTTTTGGTCAATAGATATAATTGAGGTTGGTGGGATAGGTTCGACTCCTATAAAAGTATTGCAAATCTTAGCTTTCTTGGTGTTAATCATAATAAAATTCATCGTAAATTACTTATCAGTAGCTCCAGTATCCAGAAAGGAGGGTAACAATATGAGTAAATTTAAACCAATACTTGCAGCAATATTCGACAACATACATGCAATCGGATTTGTATACTTTAGTGGTAGTCTACTGACCAAAAAATCTTTAGAACAAGAAAAAGGTCGTCTGAAAATACAATATTTCAGACGACCTTTTTTTCCGCTACCATAACGCCCGACACAAACACGGACAAACACCATGACCCCGACACAGCAACTCCAATCAGGCATACAGGCATTAGGTTTGGACCTATCCGCAGAACAGCAAACCCTGCTGCTCGCCTATACCGGTCTGCTCAAAAAGTGGAACAAGACCTACAACCTCACCGCCCTGCGCGACGAAGCGCAAATGGTCAGCCACCACCTGCTCGACAGCCTGACCCTGCTCCCCTACCTACAAGGCGCGCACACCATGCTGGATGTCGGCTCCGGCGGCGGACAGCCGGGCATTCCCGCCGCCATCTGCCGCCCCGACCTCAACATCACCCTTCTGGACGCCAACACCAAAAAAACCGCCTTCCTGCAACAAGCTGTCATCGAACTCGGACTAAGTAACGTCCGCGTCGTCAGCGGCCGCGTCGAAGCCGTTCAAGACTTACAAGCCGACATCATCACCAGCCGCGCCTTCGCCGAACTCGCCGACTTCGTCAACTGGACGGCACATCTGCTGAAAGACGGCGGCCGCTGGGTCGCCATGAAAGGCGTGTACCCCGAAGAAGAAATCGCCAAACTCCCCGACACCGTCGCCGTCGAACGCGTCGAAGCCCTCCACGTCCCCGGCTTGGATGCAGAACGGCATATGGTGGTTTTGAAAAAAGTTTGAACCTTCCGAACGTTGATTCTGAATATTGCAAAGGTCGTCTGAAAACCCGAAACAGGGCTTTGAACTGGCCCCCAAATCTTGGACACTCATA
>NZ_KV838091.1:0-12873 GCF_001838645.1 Neisseria sp. HMSC70E02
AGTATTGTACTATTTTGTTTTTAATTTACTATATTTAGAGATTCTGTATGGAAGCGACGAGCCGGATTGGTACAAAGTCTGCTATCTGCCCGAGCATTGTCCGAATAGAACGCAATTCGCCGCCCGACTGTCGGCTTGGTTTACCCGCCCGGATACCCGCGCCACATTCAGACGAGCTTTAGAACAAGCCCTGCTGGAAGGGAAAGAAGACGAAAACGAAACATTGTCATGGGAGCAATGTTACGACTGGTTGGCACAATCGGATGCCGGCTAAACACAATATTTCTCATGATTTCATAAAGAAAGGAAAATCCAAATGAGCGAAACCCTATCCCGCAGAGTGGGCCGCCTGGTGAGCGGCGGTTTTCATGCCCTGATTGATGCGGCGGAAAACCTTGCGCCTGAGGCGGTCATGAACGAGAGCATCCGCGAAATCGAGCGGGCGGTGGACGAAGTGCGTGCCGAGTTGGGCAAAGTGTTGGCGCAGAAACACCTTGCCGCCAAGAAAATGGCGGACGAGAGCAACCGCCACGAAGCCATCGATGCCAACCTGCAAGCCGCCGTAGCCGCTGGGCGCGACGACCTTGCCGAGGCGGGCATCGCCGAACAAATGGACATCGAAGCGCGTCTGCCTGTTTTGGAAAACACCATCGCCGATTGCGCCGCGCAGGAAAAAGAACTTGAGGGCTTTATCGCCGCCTTGCAGGCAAAAAAACGCGAGATGCAGCAGCAGTTGCAAGACTGGCGCGCCGCGCAGCAAAGCGCGGGCGCAGGCAAAGCGGCAGGCGGCAGCGACCTCAACCGCATCGCCCGTGATGCCGAAAAAAGCGGCAACGCCTTCGACCGCGTGATGGGTCGTCAAAACGCGGTACACAGCAGCACCGATGCGGCGCAGTTGGCAAAATTGAAGGAGTTAGAAGACTTGAGCCGCAACAACCGTATTGCCGAACGATTGGCGGCACTGAAGGCGGGGAAATAAGTTTTCAGACGACCTCCTTTGTCGGAAAGGTCGTCTGAAAAGAAAAACGCCGCGCGGAGCTTGTCCTTGCAGCGTGTGGCGGAACGAATCAGTAGTCGATGCGTTCGCTGATAATCCGCAAATCCGGCCATGAGAAAACGATGTCGTATTCACGTCCGTTTTTGAAGGCTTCGGCTTTCAATACGGGGCGGCCGCGGCGGTCATCGGCTTCGATTTCGTGAACTTGGTAGCCGCGTCGTTCGAGTATCCGCATCACTTGTGCGCGTTTTTGCTCGAAGGACGGATCGCTGTAAATTTGGTGTTCGATGTAGTCGTCATCGTAATACTTGCCGTCGCGGTAACGGTAGTCGTCATTACGGTCGTAATCGCGCTCATAGCGGTCGTCGTAACGATCATCATAGCGGTCATCGTAACGGTCATAACGCTGCTCGTAGCGGTCGGTACGATAGTCGTCATCGTAATAGTCGTAAGGATAGGGAGCGGCACAAGCGGTCAGTGCGATACTGCCTAAGAGTAATACCGGTAAGAGTTTTTTCATGTCGTATCCTTTCGGGACGTGGGGTAAGTAAAGAATATTCGGAAGCGGATTATAAATCGACGCGTTCTACGAGAATGTTCAAATCGGGATAAGACATCACGATTTTGTATTCCAAGCTGCCTTTGTAGGCCTCAAATTCCAAAACGGGTCTTGCCCAATAGAGGTCGGTGTCGGAATCGTGGACTTCGTAGCCCCTGCTGTGCAGGATGGACAAAGCGCGGTCGTGGTGTTGCGCGAACGCGGGGTCTGTCTCCATGCGGTATTGGGCGTAGTCTTCGTAAAGGTCGAAACCTTCTGCTGCAAGAAAAATGGCGCAAACAGCGGCGACAGGAAGCAGCAGTTTTTTCAAAAGCGGTTTGGACGGCTTTGTATATTGCGACTGAGAATGTTTCATTTCGTTCCCTTTGCGTCTGTTGTCGGTATAGACATTTAAACACGCAGGACTTAGGGAAAAGTTAGGAGCGGTTTCAGACGACCTTTCTTTACGATACGCACAGGTCGTCTGAAAAATAGGGGAATTTCATGATTTTTGCCATCTTGATCGGCTTGCTAACCGCCGTCTTGCTTTACTTTGTGATGTTTAAGGATTGGGACGAATTTGTCGAATGCGTCGAATTCTATTGCACCCCCGACATCATCAGCGCGCTACGGGGGCGGTATTGGGAGGACGTATGGGCGGAAACCAAAATCCTGCTGTGGCTGGGCATCAGTTTGGCTGCGGGCGCATCGGCTTATGCCTGGCTCAACTAGAGTCGGCGTTGCAAGGCGGATACCGTCTTTATTGCTGCGAACAGTAAATAATTGAAAGGAATGTCAAAATGAGCAAAAAACACACTTACCGCACCGCGACAACATGGACGGGCAATCTCGGCGAAGGCACATCATCCTACACCGCTTATTTGCGCAACTTTACCGTTTCTGCCGAGGGTAAGCCCGACTTGCACGGTTCCGCCGACCCGGCCTTCCGCGGCGATGCGGGCCGCTGGAACCCCGAAGAAATGCTGTTGGCCGCCGTTTCTGCCTGCCACAAACTATGGTACCTGCACCTGTGTGCCGACGCGGGCATCTGCGTTACCGCCTACACCGACCACGCCGAAGCGGTGATGGACGAAGGCGGAAATGGGAGCGTGGGGCGTTTCGTTTCCGCCGTGTTGAAGCCGCGCGTTACCATCGCCGCAGGAAGCGACCGCGCCAAGGCTTTGGAACTGCATCACGAAGCGCACCGCCTGTGTTTCATCGCCAATTCGGTCAACTTTCCAATTGAATGCCGCGCTGAGATTGAGAGCGAAGAGGCTGTCTGAAAACCGAATGTCTGTTTGGGATGCACGGATAGGTCAAATTCAAATAAGGCATACCTAATGCCGTCATTCCCGCGCAGGCGGGAATCCAGACCTCGATTCTAGAAGTATTATTTGAAGATTGCCGTCATCTCAAACTTCTGGATTCCCGCCTGCGCGGGAATGACGACAATCAAACATTCAAATTTTCGCAAGCAGTCTATTTAAGGTCGTCTGAAAGTTGACAGAACAAGGAACGGAATATGTGGAATTTAATCAACGCCCCCGAAACAGAAATCTTCGGCATCGCCATAGCGCTGATGGTTTTACTCGGCGTGTTGGAAGTCATCTCCATGCTGGCGGGCGGCATCAGCGACTGGCTGGACAATCTGCTGTCCGACAGTCTGACCGAAACCGCGCACGCCGAAGTCGGGCTGGACGCAGCGGACGCGGGCGTGTTCGTCAGGTTTCTGAGCTGGCTGTATGTCGGTCGTGTGCCGGTGTTGATGCTGATGGTGGTGTTCCTTGCCGTGTACGGACTGACGGGCTACCTGTTTCAGACGACCTTTGCCGCCGTGTTCGGTAGCTATCTGAACGGATGGCTGGCGGCAGTAGCCGTGTGGTTCCTTTCGCTGCCGCTGGTGCGCCTGACGGCGGGCGGACTGTACAAAATCATGCCCAAAGACGAAACCACCGCCGTTTCGCAGGAAAGCCTAATCGGACGCATCGGCACAGTGGTGCTGGGCGAAGCACGGGCAGGCAGCGCGGCGCAGGTGCGGGTGAAGGATGTGTACGGGCAGCAGCATTATGTGATGGCAGAACCGGATTCCGACGAAGTATTGAAGCAGGGCGACGCGGTGTTGCTGGTGTCGCTGGAGGGAAATACGTTTAAAGCGATTTTGAATCCGAGCGGGAGCTTGGTGGATTGAGGTCGTCTGAAAAGATAAACGCCGGTTTGCAATAAACCATCATTTTTATCAGATTAGAAAAACAAAACGGGGATAGATATGGATCATTTGGCGCAGCCTGAGCGCGATATGCAATCCCGCATCGAAGCGTTGAAAAACAAGCTGCCGCGAGGGGTTATCGTTGTCGGCGACGGGCTGCTGTTTAAACATTCGTTATTTAGAGGTTTGTTGTTTCAACCCTTGGTTGCTTTCTTGTTCGGCCTCATCGGCGTGGGCGGTCTCTGGCTGAAGATAGTGAAATGGATGGATCTATCGCTTTCTAGCAACATGACTTGGCTGCTGGCGATTGTATTCACGCTATGGTGGTTGTGGCGTGCGGAACGTTGGTGGTGCGGGCTGACGACCCGGAAATCGATTTATATTGATCGCGAAAAATTGATTATTTACGGTGCATTCGGACGCATCCGTTATCAAGGCGGGCATGACGGGGCTTACAGGAAGTTTGACCGTATATATATGAGTGACATCGTCGGAGTCAGTCTGATTACCGAACGCAGAGGAACAACAGTAATCGGCGGGCTGCTGGGCTTAGGAAGACACAATATCTGTACAACAGCTTCCCAGAACGCATTGATTGAATTAACAGGTTGGTAGTGGTATTCAAGGTATAAGCTCGGTAGGTCGGATTCTTGAATCCGACGAACCGCTCCGCTTCAACCGTATTGCACATAACCGAAATTGTCGGATTGCAAGAATCCGACCTACCTTTAAAACTGCTATTTTTAACCTTTTCAGACGACCCCAAATTCCAAAAAACCGTCTGAACCGACACCTCTCAAGTAGTCCGTAGCGTGGGCTTCGCTCACGGAGCAAACATCTCGGATGATCGTTTGATTCAAACGACAGTAGGTCGCGGGCAAAGCCCACGCTACGGTTTGCAAAAAATAGAAATGGTAGGTCGGATTCTCGAATCCGACGAACCGCTCCGCTTCAACCGTATTGCACCTAACCGAAATTGTCGGATTCAAGAATCCGACCTACCTTTAAAACCGCTATTTTTAACCTTTCAGACAACCCCAAACCCTAAAAAACCGTCTGAACCGACGCCCTTCAAGTGGTCCGTAGCGTGGGCTTCGCCCACGAAGCAAACATCTCGGATTATCGTTTGATTCAAACGACAGTAGGTTGCGGGCAAAGCCCACGCTACGGTTTACTCACTTAGCAAATCGGTGAAAACTGGAAGAAAAGCTTTCTAGGGAAACGAATAAACCCTATTGAAGATTTTTGATTTCGAAAGGAAAGAATGATACACAAATTTTTTGTGAAAGTTTCAACTAATAAAAATGAAATTAAGATTTTGAAAGTTATACGAGCTTTTAATCAAGAACCGATTATTGAAATTCAAAGAAGACTTGAAAATAAAGAAAAGATTCTTGAAACCTTATATTTAGATCTGGAAAAGCTAAGAGAATTCAGAAAAGTACTAAGAAGCATTATAAATCTGGGTGGTGAAATTCATTTATTCCTTGATAGCGAGGACGATGAGGTTAGTCTAAATTTTCTGGATAATACAATTGCTTCTCAGGAAGATACAAAGAATTATATAGAGGAAGAAGACGCCTTCTTACATGATGAGGATGAATAAAAGAATCACAACTTTATAAGTCCTGCTGCGAATTTACTCGCTAAAAATTTTATAAAACTAACAAAAAGCAGCCGTTATAGTCGTTATTTTAAGCTTGGTAGGTTGGATTCTTGAACAAATCGCTCCGCTTCAGCCGTATTGCACATAACCGAAATTGTCGGATTCAAGAATTCGGATTCAAAAATCCGGCCTACCTTTAAAACCCAAAATTTTTAACCTTTCAGACGACCCCAAACCCTAAAAAAACGTCTGAACCCACGCCCCTCAAGGGTATATCGACAACAAGAAAGGAAAACCCATGAACTTAGTTTCCATCGGCATCATCGCCGGCGTCATACTCGTCGCGCTGTTCGTACTCGGCCTCATCCTCACCCGCCTGTACCGCCGCGCCAGCAAAGAAGTCTCCTTCGTCCGCACCGGCTTCGGCGGCGAAAAAGTCATCATGAACGGTGGTGCGATGGTGCTGCCCGTACTGCACGAAATCATCCCCGTCAATATGAACACGCTGCGCCTCGAAGTGCGCCGCGCGGCGCAGCAGGCGTTGATTACCCGCGACCGGATGCGCGTCGATGTGATGGCGGAATTTTACGTCCGCGTCAAACCCAGCGCGGAGAGCATCGCCACCGCCGCGCAAACGCTGGGTATGAAAACCATGTCGCCCGACGAATTGAAAGACCTTGTCGAAGGTAAATTCGTCGATGCCCTGCGCGCCGTCGCCGCCGAAATGGCGATGGAAGAGTTACACGAAAAACGTGTTGATTTCGTTCAGAAAGTGCAACAAGTCGTGAGCGAAGATTTGTTTAAAAACGGCCTCGAACTCGAAACCGTTTCCCTGACCGGCCTCGACCAAACCAGCTTTGAGTTTTTCAACCCGCAAAACGCCTTTGACGCGGAAGGTCTGACCAAACTGACCGAAACCATCGAAGGCCGCCGCAAAAAACGCAACGAAATCGAACAAGACACCGATTTGGCGATTAAAACCAAAAACCTCGAAGCCGAGCAGCAACGCCTGAAAATCTCGCGCGAAGAAGAATACGCCAAACTCGAACAAGAACGCGAAATCGCCGTGCGCCGCGCCGAACAGGAAGCCAGCATCGCCGAGCAGGAAGCGCAGAAAAAACGCGAGGCGGAAGAAGCCAAAATCGCCGCCGAACGCGAAGTGGATTTGAAACGCATCGCCGCCGAACGCGACATTAAAAACGAAGACATCCGCAAAGCCCAAGCCGTCGAGCAGGCGGAGGTCGAGCGCCGCAAAGCCATCGAGCTTGCCGAACAAGACCGCGCCATCGCCGTTGCCGAGAAATCGCGTGCCGAATCCGAAGCCAAAGCCGAAGCCGACAAAGCCCGCGCCGCCGCCGTGCGTGAAGAAGAGAGCGTGATTACCGTACGCGAAACCGAACGCGCCGAACGTGCCAAAGCCGTCGAACTGATTGCCGCCGAAGAAGCCGCGCAAAAAGACGCGATTTCGCTCACCGTCGCCGCCGAAGCCGAGAAACAGGCCGCGCAAGACCGCGCCGAAGCCGTGCGCATCGCCGCCGAAGCCGAAGCTGAGAAACAACGCCTGCAAGCCAAAGGTGAAGCCGATGCCAAAGTCCTGCTGGCACAAGCGCAAGAGCAGCAATACAAAGTCGATGCCGAAGGTACCCGCGCCGTGAACGAAGCCGCCAACGTCCTGAGCGTCGAGCAAGTCGAAATGCAAGTGCGCCTCGCCCTGTTGAAACACCTGCCCGACATCATCCGCGAATCCGTGCGCCCGATGGAAAACATCGACGACATCAAGATTCTGCAAGTCAACGGCTTGGGCGGATTCAGCGGCGCTGCCAACGGCTCCGAAGGCGTGTCGGACGGTCAAACCACACAAGCCAGCCTCGCCGACCAAATGGTCAACAGCGCCCTGCGCTACCGCAGCCAAGCCCCGCTGGTTGACGGCCTCTTGAAAGAATTGGGCCTGAACGGCGGCGACATCAACGGGCTGACGCAGGGGCTGGATAAAGGCATCGGCAAAGAATAAGCCGCGCCGTTAAGAAGGTCTGAAAGCAAAGGTCGTCTGAAACCTCGAAACAGGGGTTTCAGACGACCTTTTGTCATGGAAGGAACAAATCTGTCATCAGCCAAACCTGTTCTATCGCATCAAACGCGACAAACAGGCGGCGCAGGTTCAGCGTATTCGTCAGGCGTTCGGTTTACGGAAAACCAGTTGGAAGCCGCCCTTAATCCCCTCTCCAATCCGGCAGAACCAAGCAAACTGCGTCCGCCGCAAACTGGCATTGAAGCAATAGTTTGCCCATACCGAACAAGCCGTTTTAAAGCATAAAACACAAAGGTCGTCTGAAAACCGATTTCAAAGTTTCAGACGACCTTTTATCTTTTCCAGCAAACCCGGTTTAGCCCCTGCGCAACACGGCGTTGTTGACGTATTTTTGGATACCGGTGGCGATGGCGTCGGCGCATTGGCGGCGGAAGGAGTCGCTGCCGAGCAGCCGCTCTTCGGTCGGGTTGGACAAGAAGGCGGTTTCGACGAGGATGGACGGGATGTCGGGCGCGCGCAGGACGGCGAAGTTGGCTTCGTCAACGCGACCTTTGTGGAGTTGGTTGAGTTTGCCCAATTCGGTCAGGACGGAATGTCCGAGCTTGCGGCTGTCGCGCATGGTGGCGGTTTGGGTCATGTCGAGAATGGCATTATCGACGCTGCGGTTGCCGCTTTTGGCAACGCCGCCGATGGCGTCGGCGTTGTTTTGGGTTTGGGCGAGGAATTTGGCGGCGGAGCTGGTCGCACCTTTGGTGTTGAGCATATACACGCCGGTACCGCGCGCGGACGGGCTGGTGAAGGCGTCGGCATGGATGGAGACGAACACGTCGGCATTACGGGCGCGGGCTTTGGCGACGCGCACGCCCAATGGGATGAAGATGTCTTCGTTGCGGGTCATGTAAACGGTGTAGCCTATGCTTTCAAGGCGGTTTTTGGCTTCGCGGGCGATGGAGAGGACGACGTTTTTTTCTTTCAAACCGCTAGGACCGATGGCACCGGGATCTTCACCGCCATGACCGGGGTCTATCATAATGACGGGGCGGCGTCCGCCGCGGTTGGAGCGCACAGGCGTGTCTTGGGCAATGTTTGTGCGCTCGGCAGGACGTTGCGTTTGCATGCGTTTCGGCGGATTGCCGTTGAGCAGCGCCATCATCGGGTCGTTGGCATCGACACCGTGCGGGTAAAGGTCGATCACGAGGCGGTTTTTAAAGCCGCCGACCGGAGCAAGCGAGAAGACTTGCGGATGGGCGTTTTGCTTGAGGTCGATCACGACGCGTACGGTCGTCGGGGTGTTTTGTCCGGCGCGGATGCTGCGGATGTAGGGGTCGTCGGGCAGGACTTTGCCGGAAATGCCTTGCAGGACGCTGTTGATGTTGGCGTTTTGGATGTCGACGACGAGCCTGCCGGGGTTTTCCAGGGCGAAATGCTGATATTGCAGCGCGCGCGAGCTTTCGATGGTAATACGGGTATAGGCGTGCGAAGGCCAAATACGGGCGGCGACGAATTGGGCTGGCGGCGCGGCTTTGGCGAGGGCGGAGGCAATCGGCGTGAGGGTGAACAACAGTCCGGCAGTTTGGCGGACGACTTGTCTTCGTGTCAGTTTGAATTTAACCATGCTTCTAAACTTTTTTGTCCGTTGGCGGTGTGTGCGGTAGCGGTGCAGGTTCTGCCCTGCTCGGCGTGATTCAGGGATACGGTGATGTCTGCGGGCGGAGTGAACGCGCCGCCCTGTTGCGGCCATTCGATGATGCAGACGCTGTCAGGGGAGAACAGGTCGTCCAGACCCGCATCTTCCCATTCTTCGGGCGAGGCAAAGCGGTAAAGGTCGAAATGATGGAGCGTGAACGCTTCCAGCGGATAGGATTCGACGATGGCGTAGGTCGGGCTTTTGACCGCGCCGGTGTGTCCGAGTCCGCGCAGGATGCCGCGCGTGAACGTGGTTTTTCCTGCGCCCAAATCGCCTTGCAGATGGATGACCAATGGCGCGCGCAGCGATTTTGCCCAACTCCCGCCCAGCTTGAGTGTGGACTCTTCGTCGGGAAGCCGGCGGGAAAGGGTTGCGCCGTCGCTCATGAAATCAGCCTTATCGTGTTCTAAAGACCTTAATTATGCTGTATTTACGGGCATTTGCAAACATAAGGGAGGATAAAGTTAGATAAAGATGTTCAATCGGCATCTTTGCCGTTTGCCGTCCAAACGCTTCAGGGGTCGTCTGAAAACGCCGTTTCCACACAACCCAAACCCTTTCAGACGACCTCCGTCCCTGTTAAGCCTTGCGCCGAACGTGTACAATCCGCCCCATCATACCTAATCCGTACAAACCGCATCATGACTATCAGCAAACAACGCCCCATCGGCGTTTTCGATTCCGGCGTCGGCGGCCTGACCAACGTCCGCGCCCTGATGGAACGCCTGCCGATGGAAAACATCATCTACTTCGGCGACACCGCCCGCGTTCCCTACGGCACCAAATCCCGCGCCACCATCGAAACCTTCGCCATGCAGATTGTCGATTTCCTGCTGGAAAACGATGTTAAGGCACTGGTCATCGCGTGCAACACCATCGCCGCCGTTGCCGGACAGAAAATCCGCCAAAAAGCAGGCAATATGCCCGTATTGGACGTGATTTCCGCCGGTGCGCAGGCCGCCCTGAACACCACGCGCAACAACAAAATCGGCATCATCGCCACCAACACCACCGTCAACAGCAACGCCTACGCCCGCGCCATCCACGCCCAAAACCCCGACACGCTCGTGCGCACGCAGGCGACGCCGCTGCTCGTGCCGCTGGTGGAAGAAGGCTGGCTCGACCATGAAGTGACCCGCCTGACCGTGCGCGAATATCTCAAACCGCTCTTGGTGGACGACATCGACACACTCGTCCTCGGCTGTACCCACTTCCCGCTGCTCAAGCCCCTGATCGGCAAAGAAGCGCAAAACGTCGCCCTGGTCGATTCCGCCATCACCACCGCCGAAGCAACCGCCCAAGCGCTCGCCCAAGCAGGATTGCTCAACACTGAAAACGACAGCCCCGACTACCGCTTCTACGTCAGCGACATCCCCCTGCGTTTCCGCACCATAGGCGAACGCTTCCTCGGACGCAGCATGGAACAAATCGAAATGGTCTCGCTGGGATAAGGCATATCCCGCATACCAAAATGAGAGGTCGTCTGAAAACTCGAAACACGAGTTTTCAGACGACCTTTCTTCCGTTTCCTGCCCGGAATTAGAAACTGTAATTCACCCGCGCCGTATAAGTGCGCGGCGCGCCGGGCATGGCGTCGGAACGCCAGTATTTTTGATTGAACAGATTGCCGACGGCGAAAGTGAGGTTCAGATTTTTGCGGTTCCAGCCGAGCATGGCGTCGGTGCGGACGAAGCCGGGAAGCGTGGTAACTTCTTTGTTTCTTGAATCGTAGCCGTAGCGTTTGCCCGTACCGGTTACGCCGATTTCGCCGTAGAGGTTTTCGGTCGGTGTGTAACGGAAGAACAGGTTGCCGGTAACGTTGCTGGTGTTGTCCAAATGGATGCCCACTCGGTCGGGATTTTCTTTGTCTTCAACGACTTTCGCCTGCATCACGCCCAACGAGCCGCGCAGGTAGAGTTTTTTGGGGATGATTTGTCCGATGGCGGACAGTTCCACACCGCGCGAACGGTGTTTGCCGCCGACTGCCCAAGTGTAGGGATCATTTTGCGCGTCGGGGCGGTAGCGGATATTGAAGCGTTCGATTTGGTAGGCGGACAATGTGGTGCTGAGGCGGTCGTCCAGCCAACTGCTTTTGACACCAGTTTCGTATTGGCGGGTGTATTCGGGATCGGCGTTGAACACGGCGGCAGACGAAGTGTCGATGCTCAAATAGCCGCCGCGTCCGCCATAAGGCGCGAAGCCTTTGTTATACGAGGCGTAGAGCGTGTGGGCAGGCGTTACGTTCCACACTGCGCCGATATTGGGGCTGAACGAATGGCCGCTGTATTGGCGGCTGCTGCCGGTGAGTTTGTCTTCGGAATTAAAGGTGTATTTGTCGTAACGGCCGCCAAGGACGAATTTCAAATCGGGCGTAGCGGAGAAGATGTTTTGCACGAAAATGCCGTAGGAGTCGGCTTTGTGGCGGTTTTGGGTAAGGACGGGCTGCAATCTGCCTGAAACCGGCCAGCTTGCGCGGTCGTAGGGGTCGATGGAGACGGAAAAGGCGCGGCTGTAACCCAATGTCGGGTTGCGGTGTTCGCGGCTGTAATCCAAGCCTACGGTCAGGTGGTTTTCAAAACGGCCGATGTGGTAGTCGCCGTTGAGCGTGAAGTTGGACGACAGGGTTTTGTTGTCGGTCTGCTGCCAGGCGTAATTGCGCTTGATTAGGCTGCCGTTTTCGCTGCCTCCGTAGAAGTGGTCGAAATCCTGCGCCGCCGTGCGGTGGGCGAGCTGCCATTGGGCGCGCCATTTGTCGTTGAAGGCGTATTCGAGGTCGGAACGCCAAACTTGCAGCTTGTCTTTGACAAAATCGTTCGGGTGGGCGAAACCCATGCGGTAAGGCAGTCCGAAGCGGTCGTACACGGACTTGGTCGGACTGCGGTCGGGCGTGCGCTCCATATTGTCGTAGGTGTATTGCCCCGTCCATTTCAAGCCGTTGTCGAGTTTGACGGTAATGCTGGGCGAAACCATGACGTTTTTACTGTCTATGCCGCTGCGGAATGAATTGGCGCGCCCGACTTCGCCGGTGAGGCGGATGGCGACGTTTTTGTTCAGCACTTCGTTGATGTCCATATTCAGGCTGCGGTTTGCCCACGAGCCGTAAACCGCACCGATGTTGCGGCTTTGTTTGAAGTTGGCGTATTTGCTGACCATATTGATGACGCCGCCGCCGTTGGTTCGGCCGTAAAGGACGGAAGACGGACCTTTCAGGATTTCCACGCGCTCGATGTTGGCGGTACTGCGGCGGACCTGTCCGCTTTCGCGCACGCCGTCGCGGTAAATATCGGATGCGTCGGCTTGAAAGCCGCGCAGGAAAATGCTTTCGCCGCGCATATCGTAGGCAGCGTCAATACCGGCGTTGCCTTCGAGGATGGAACTCAAATCGTTCGTGCCGTAGTTTTTGTTTTTCTGGATGTTGAGCGTATCGACGGTTTGCGGCGTTTCTTTGATGAGCTGGCCGTTGCGGGTAACGGCAGCTTCGTCGTAGTTGATGTAGCCTTTGAGTACGCTGGTGTCGGACTGCCCGACCACGGTAACGGTGGGCAGGGTGGCGGTGTAATGTTCGCTATCGGCGGTATCGGCGGCATACAGCGGGAAGGCGGAGGCAAGCAGGGCGGGAAGCAGGGAAAGGCGGGCAGAATATTGCATGTTCAACTCGGAAGGTAAAGGGATGCGGCATTATAGGAAATATTTTTGCTTAATCGAAATAATTGATAATAATTATCTTTATTTATGACAAATTGTGTTTATATTTTGCAACGAAGCAGCCATAAACCGAAAGGTCGTCTGAAAAGTGAACTGCACCCCAAA
>NZ_KV838092.1:0-243 GCF_001838645.1 Neisseria sp. HMSC70E02
TTACACGAAGGCACCGAAGTCATGCTGTCCTTCGTCCAAGGCAACCCCGACCGTCCGTATATCTCCGGCGTCATGCACGACAGCGCCCATCCCGACCACATCCCTGCCGATTGGAACACAAGGAACGTCATCCGTACCTGGGCGAACAACAAACTCAGGATGGAAGACCAAAAAGGTCAGGAACACATCAAACTTGCCACCGACTACCAAAAATCCCAACTCAACCTCGGCCACATCGTCGAC
>NZ_KV838093.1:0-469 GCF_001838645.1 Neisseria sp. HMSC70E02
TTACCTGCGGTAACTTTAGGCGTAGTCAGTCCGGCAGAGGTCAGAATGCTGTCGCCAACTGTTACTTTGTTGAACTCAACGTCTTCCGCAGTCGCTACGGTAATGTTCTTACCGTTGCGGGTCACTTTGATGTTTTTACCTTCTTTAATGGTTACTTCATCATCAGGACTGATTTTTTCAGACGACGTTTCTTCGTTGACTTTCAGCTTCCAACCTTTCTCGGCAGTCTCTTTCACTGACTTGATCGCCTCGTGAATGTTGCCTTTGCCTGTGTCGCCAATGTTGGCAGTGGTTACGTTGCCGTTGTTGTTCTCAGCTTCTCCGCCCAAGATGGTTTTCAGGTTCACTTGGGTTGCGTCCAACTGGGCTTCGGTCGCGGCCTTGTTCGAAGTCGCAAAGTCTGTGCCGCCCAATGTGGTGTTGGTCAGTCCGCTCACTGTACCGGTCGTACCGTCAATCACAACTGGTT
>NZ_KV838094.1:0-247 GCF_001838645.1 Neisseria sp. HMSC70E02
CAAGGTTGCGCTCTACCAACTGAGCTATTCCCGCCTATCCAAATGTGCCTGAATGATGGAGCGGGAAACGAGTCTCGAACTCGCGACCTCAACCTTGGCAAGGTTGCGCTCTACCAACTGAGCTATTCCCGCATCGGAGAAACTTTATAGCAACTTAAGACAGGATTCGTTTGGAGCGGGAAACGAGTCTCGAACTCGCGACCTCAACCTTGGCAAGGTTGCGCTCTACCAACTGAGCTATTCCCGC
>NZ_KV838095.1:0-8360 GCF_001838645.1 Neisseria sp. HMSC70E02
TTATGAGTGTCCAAGATTTGGGGGCCAGTTCAGGATTTCAGACGACCTTATTTGTATCAGCCAATCGCGGCAACAATAAGATTAAATCGCCGCTTCCGCGCGTTCGCCCGTCCGTATCCGAATCACTTCTTCAACCGGCAACACAAAAATCTTGCCGTCGCCAATTTTGCCCGACCGCGCAGTCTCCACAATGATATCGATGGCGCGTTCCACATCTTCATCTGCCAACACCAGCTCAACTTTGACTTTTGGCAGAAAATCAACCGCATACTCCGCGCCGCGGTAAATTTCGGTATGCCCTTTCTGACGGCCGAAACCTTTAACCTCGCTGACCGTCATGCCGCTTATCCCGATTTCTGTCAGAGCTTCACGGACATCGTCCAATTTAAACGGCTTAATCACAGCTTCGATTTTTTTCATGATATTTTTCCTTAAATTTCAGGATGGCATAGCGTTCGACCCTCAACCAATCCGGTTTGGATAAAACGTTGAATCAGCCCAAATGCAGCCTTGCTTCCATTTTTTACACAATATAGTGGATTAACTTTAAACCAGTACGGCATTACCTCTCCTTAGCTCAAAGAGAACGATTCTCTAAGGTGCTGAAGCACCAAGTGAATCGGTTCCGTACTATCTGTACTGTCTACGGCTTCGTCGCCTTGTCCTGATTTATGTTAATTCCACTATAAAGACCGAACCGCCTGCCCATCCTAAATAGAACAGGTTGAATATTATAGTGAAACCCTAACAAAACCGCTATGGCGCGCTTGTCATCGGCTTCCGCCCATTTTCCAACACCTCCCTTTTAACACGGACAAACAGGAATAAAAAGCGATACAAGGTCGTCTGAAAAAGGTTTTTAGGCATAAAATTTCCTAAATAGCCCATTTTTTTATTTGATTAGTATTTTTTATCCAAAATTCAGCATAATGTTTTTCAATATTCATCATTCGGGATTTTGATTTACGTTAAAATATGCCTTTTTTTGTGAAGGTCGTCTGAAAAAGACGGAGAAAATAGATGTCTGAACAACATACACACGCTTCGACTTGGAAAAGCAAAATCAATGCGCTGGGGCCCGGAATCATGATGGCTTCGGCGGCGGTCGGCGGTTCGCACCTGATTGCCTCGACGCAGGCGGGTGCGCTTTACGGCTGGCAGCTTGCGTTGATTATCATTTTGACCAACCTCTTCAAATATCCGTTTTTCCGTTTCAGCGCGCATTACACGCTGGATACGGGCAAAAGCCTGATTGAAGGCTATGCGGAGAAAAGCCGCGTTTATTTGTGGGTATTCCTGATTTTGTGCGTTATCTCAGCAACGATTAACGCGGGTGCGGTAGCCATCGTGACCGCCGCCATTGTCAAAATGGCGATTCCTTCGCTGACGCTGAATGTCGGCGCAATCTCCGCGCTGATTATGGCTTCCTGCCTGATTATCTTGGCGAGCGGACGCTACAAAGCCTTGGACAACGTTTCCAAAATCATCATCGTCAGTCTGACGATTGCCACAGTCGCCGCCGCCGCCATCGCCATGTCGCGCGGCATGCAGATGAAACCCGACTTTATCGAGCCTACCCCATGGACACTGGCAGGCTTGGGCTTCCTCATCGCGCTGATGGGCTGGATGCCTGCGCCGATTGAAATTTCGGCTATCAACTCTTTGTGGGTAACGGAAAAACAACGCATCAATCCTTCCAGCTACCGCGACGGTATTTTCGACTTCAACGTCGGCTACATCACCAGCGCAGTGTTGGCAGTCGTCTTCCTCGCCTTGGGCGCGTATGTGCAGTACGGCAACGGTGAGGCAGTGCAAATGGCGGGCGGCAAATACGTCGGTCAACTGATTAATATGTACGCCGTCACCATCGGCGACTGGTCGCGTCCGATGGTCGCATTTATCGCCTTCGCCTGTATGTACGGCACGACGATTACCGTAGTGGACGGCTACGCGCGCGCGATTGCCGAGCCGGTGCGCCTGCTGCGCGGCAAAGACAAAACGGGCAACGTCGAACTGTTCGCCTGGAACGTTTGGGTCGCAGGTACGGGCTTGGCAGTGATTTTCTGGTTCAACAGCGCGATGGCGGAGCTGCTCAAATTCGCCATGATTACCGCCTTCGTTTCTGCCCCCGTGTTCGCTTGGCTGAACTACCGCCTCGTCAAAGGCGACAAACGCCACAAGCTGACGGCAAGTATGGACCTCCTCGCCATCCTCGGCTTAATTTACCTGACCGGATTTACGGTTTTGTTCCTGCTGAACCTGACAGGTATCTTGGCTGCACCTAAGTAAGCCCAATCAAAACAAAGGTCGTCTGAAAACCGGATTTTGGTTTTCAGACGACCTTTTGCCATGTATAGCAAAACGGGCAATCGAAGGGATGAACGTCAAACCGATAACGCAAAGCAAACCGACATCGCCGCAGCCCATCAGAAACCCCGCCATATCCTTTTGAATTTCCAACCAAACCCATTATAATAACGCCTCCTCGCGCCGTCGCGGACGACTCCCGGCGGCATTTGTTATGGAAGAATTATGAAGCCGTCTATCTTAGAAAAACTACAACAACTCAGCGACCGACTGGAAGAAGTCACCCACCTCCTCGGACAGCCCGAAGCCACGTCCGACATGGACAACTACCGCAAGCTCACGCGCGAACACGCCGAATTGACGCCCGTGGTCGAAGTGTTCCAAAACTATCAACTGGCGCAAAGCGACTTGGCGGATGCCGAAGAAATGCTGTCCGACCCCGAAATGAAAGACTTTGCCGCCGAAGAAATCGAAGCGGCGAAAGCCAAAATCGACACGCTCGATACCGAACTGCAAAAACTGCTGCTGCCCAAAGATGCCGACGACGACAAAAACATCTTCATCGAAGTGCGTGCCGGAACGGGCGGCGACGAAGCCGCGCTGTTTGCAGGCGATTTGCTGCGCATGTACAGCCGCTACGCCGAACGCAACCGCTGGCAGGTCGAAATCGTTTCCGCCAACGAAAGCGAGTTGGGCGGCTATAAAGAAGTCATCGCCCGCATTGTCGGCTTGGGCGCATACAGTCGTCTGAAATTCGAATCGGGCGGCCACCGCGTGCAACGCGTCCCCGCCACCGAAAGCCAAGGTCGTATCCATACTTCAGCCTGCACCGTCGCCGTCATGCCCGAAGCGGACGAACTCGAAGACATCGAGTTGAACCCCGCCGATCTGCGCATCGACACCTTCCGCGCATCCGGCGCGGGCGGTCAGCATATCAACAAAACCGACTCCGCCGTCCGCATCACCCACCTGCCCACAGGCATGGTGGTCGAATGCCAAGACGGCCGCAGCCAACACGCCAACAAAGCGCAGGCGATGAAAGTCCTCGCCGCCCGCCTGAACGACGCGCAAAAACGCGAAGCCCAAGCCAAAGAAGCCGCTGAACGCAAATCCCTTATCGGCAGCGGCGACCGTAGCGAACGCATCCGCACCTACAACTACCCGCAAGGCCGCGTGACCGACCACCGCATCAACCTTACCCTGCACAAGCTGGATTTTGTCATGGACGGCGACTTGGAAGAAATCACCAACGCCCTGATTGCCGAGCATCAGGCAGAGCTACTGGCGGCAATGGGCGACTGATAGGGCGGTTGATGCTTGGTGCCAAAGCGTGAAGGCAGGCTTAATGGCGGGAAAACAAGTTCTGCCGCAGCGCAAATCAAGCCTCAGCCGTCGCCCGCCGTCCTTTCCGTAACCATAAAAGTCATATGCGGAAATGACGGTGCTCCTAAAAACACCTTCCCAAAGTCCTCAAACGCAAACCCAGATAAACCGGTTTTCCCAGTCTTCCAACACCCCGCCCCTTTTCAGATGACCCATCCCAATCCATGAACACCCCGCTCACCCGCCGCCGTTTTTTCGCCATCGCCGCCCTGACTGCCGCCGGAGCAGCCGCGCCCTTCCTCCTGAACCGCAACCGCCCTGCCCCGTTACCAACTACCGTCGAGCCCGTCATTTGGAAAGGCATCGCGCTGGGTTCCGGCGCCGAGCTCCGCCTCTTCGGCGTTGACCGCAAAGAAGCCGAAATCCTCGTCAACAAAGTCCTCGCAGAAGTCGCCCGCCTCGAAAAAATCTTCAGCCTCTACCGCGAAGACAGCCTCATCAACCGACTGAACAAAGAAGGTCGTCTGAACAATCCGCCGCCTGATTTCCTCGCCCTGTTGAGCATTTGCCGCGACATCCATGCCCTGACAGACGGCGCGTTCGACCCCACCGTCCAAGTGTTGTGGAACCTTTATGCAGACCATTTCCGCCGCAACCCGCGTGCCGAAACCCCGCCGTCCGAACCGGACATCCGGCGCACCCTCAAGCTCGTCGGCTTCAAACACATCGTCTTCGACCAAAAAGCCATCCTCTTCGAACAAAAAGGCATGGGCTTATCCCTCAATGGCATCGCCCAAGGCTACATCACCGACAAAATCACCGCCCTGCTGCAACAACACGGCATCCGCCAAGCCCTCGTCGATATGGGCGAAATCCGCGGCTTCGACACCGACAACCAACGCACATGGAACGTCGGCATCCGCAATCCCCAAAACGAAGAAGCCACCCTCCTGACCATCCCCATGCAAAACCAAGCCTTCGCCACCTCAGGCGGCTACGGTACCGTGATGGACGAAGCCGGCAAGTTCACCCACCTCTTCGACCCGCGCACCGGCACTGCCACACCGCGCTACCGCAGCGTCAGCGTCATGGCGCCGACTGCCGCCGTTGCCGATGCCTTCTCCACCGCGTTCTCCATCATGGACGAATCCGCCATCCGTACCGCCGCGCGCGCCAAACAGGCAAAAGTCTGGCTGGTCATGCCCGACAACCGCATCGAAACCCTAGCCTGAACGACTTATCCGCTAAAATGGTGTACTACAAAGAAACGCAGCTACAAGGTCGTCTGAATGCCCAAACTCCATCAAATCATCGAACGCCATTGGCAACGCCCCAATCCGTTTTTATCTCTCCTGCTCAAACCCTTATCCAAACTGTTTGCCAAAATTGCGGCAAAACGGCGCGATGATTTCGTTTCAGGTCGTCTGAAAAGCGAAAAGCTGCCCGTACCCGTGGTCGTGGTCGGCAATATCCACGCGGGCGGGACGGGGAAAACGCCGATTGTCGCCGCGCTGGTGTCAGGCTTGCAGGAAAAAGGCATCAAGGTTGGCATTATCAGCCGGGGTTACGGGCGCAAGAGCAAGGCGGTTCATGTATTGAACGCCGTGAGCCGTGCGGAAGATGCGGGCGACGAGCCTTTGCTGCTGTTCCGTAAAACCGGCGCGCCGACGGCGGTGGGCAGCAGCCGTGCGGAGGCAGGCAGGGCGTTGCTGGCGGCGCACCCTGACATCGGGCTGATTGTGGCGGACGACGGTTTGCAGCATTACGCCCTGCGGCGGGATGTGGAAATCGCGGTTTTTCCGGCGGCGGATACGGGGCGGACGGATTTGGATTTGCTGCCCAACGGCAGTTTGCGCGAACCTTTGTCGCGGCTGGATTCGGTGGACGCGGTCGTTGTCAGCGGCGGCAAGGCGGATGCGTCGTTTGCGCCGTCTGAAAATATGTTCCACAGCCGTATCGAAACGGGACGGATTTACCGTTTGAACAAGCCGTCCGAAATACTGGATACAGGTCGTCTGAAAAACCAAACCGTCGCTGCCGTGGCGGGTATCGCCAAACCGGAGCGCTTTTTTGATTCGCTGCGGAACATGGGCATCACGTTGAACCAAACCGTCGCGCTGCCCGATCATGCCGACATCGCAGCGGCAGATTTGCCAAATGCGGACGCGGTGATTATTACGGAGAAAGATGCGGTCAAGTTTTCAGACGACCTCAATCTGAATCATGTATGGGTGTTGCCTGTTTGTGCGATAATCGAACCTGATTTGGCGGCGTTTGTGTCGGAACAGCTGAAAGATTCGCGACAGGTCGTCTGAAATCAATTGATTCTTTGTTGCTGTTGTCTTGAATAATAAGGAAATTTATGAACCTGAAGAAACTGCTGCTCACTTTCGTTGCCATTGCCGCCTGTTCCGCCGCAACAGCCGCGCCCCCAAGCGATAAGTCTTTAAATAGATGGATGGAAGTCCAGCATATCGAACGCGACTTTCTCAAAAATTTGACCAACATGGCGGAAGCACAAAACCGACAGCTCATGCAACCGATCATCTCCTCATATCCACCGGAACTGCAGCCGCAATTACAAGCCGCGTCAGACCGTTATATGAACAAAGTGCTTAAAGCTTATTTCACACCGCAACTTAGAAACAAATTAATGAAAGAAATAAAAAAAGTTGCCAAGGACGAGTTCACTCAACAAGAGATTGATGCCATGATTGCGTTTTACGAGACTCCCGTAGGACAATCTATCGTTGAGAAAAATTCGGTATTCATAAAAAAACTCGCCAATATAGGGGCAAGCGAAGCGGATATGAAAGAAATAGAAACAATTAGCGAACACTACCTAATTGAATTTGAAAACGAAATTAAAAAAATATTGTCTGAAGAATGTACCCCCTAAACCTTAAACAGGAGAAAAAGATGAAACTGAAAACCTTGTTATTGCCCTTCGCCGCGCTGGCATTGTGTGCCAACGCATTTGCCGCCACACCCAGCGACGCATCGCTGGAGCGTCTGTTTGAAGTGCAGAAGATGGATGCCTTGTTGGAACAGTCTTTCCAAAGCATGGAAGGCATTGTGCTTTCCGATCCGAATGTACAGAAATTTTTGAAAGATGCGCCGGAAGACAAACGTCCGCAGTTGGAAGCAGTCTTGAAAAAGTATGCAACCCGGTCGATTGCCGAAATCAACACGCCGCAAGTGCGCGCCCAGTTGCGTAAAGCGGCTTTAGACGGCATGAAGACGGTTTATACGCAAGAAGAAGTCAACGCATTGATTGGCTTTTACAGCACGGCGGTAGGTCAATCGATAATGGACAAAACGCCGCGCTATCTTGAGGCAACGGTGAAGCCGATGATGGACATCCTTGCCGGCAAATACACCCAATCCAACGAAAGCGCAAACTTGAGGCGCGAAATCCGCCAAATCATGTGCAACGGCAAAAATCCTGCCCAAGCCTGCGCCAAACAGCCGAACAAACCGGCACGGAAAAAATAATGCCGCTTAAGGTCGTCTGAAAACGAGCAAAGCAAGTTTCGCCAAAACGAGCGAAGCGAGTTTCGCTATAGTGGATTAAATTTAAATCAGGACAAGGCGCCGAAGCCGCAGACAGTACAGATAGTACGGCACCGATTCACTTGGTGCTTCAGCACCTTAGAGAATCGTTTTCTTTGAGCTAAGGCGAGGTAACGCCGTACTGGTTTAAAGTTAATCCACTATAAAACCATCAAACCCGAAAGAAACCCCATGGAAAAAAAATTCTTAGACATCCTCGTCTGCCCCGTTACCAAAGGCAGGCTGGAATATCATCAGGACAAACAAGAGTTGTGGAGCCGTCAAGCCAAGCTGGCTTATCCGATTAAAGACGGCATTCCCTATATGCTGGAAAACGAAGCACGAGCGTTGAGCGAAGAGGAACTCAAAGCATGACCGAATTCGTCGTATTGATTCCGGCGCGGCTGGATTCATCGCGCCTGCCCGGAAAAGCCTTGGCGGACATCCACGGCAAACCGATGGTTGTGCGCGTTGCCGAACAGGCGGCAAAAAGTAAAGCCGCGCGCGTCGTCGTTGCCACCGACCACCCCGATATTCAGACGGCCTGTCAGGCGCACGGCGTTGAAGTCGTCATGACTTCAAACCGGCACGAAAGCGGCACGACACGCCTTGCCGAAGCCGCTGCCGCGCTGAAGCTGCCGCAACATCTGGTGGTCGTCAACGTACAGGGCGACGAGCCGCTGATTGCCCCCGAACTCATCGACCGCACCGCCGAAGTCTTGGTGGAAAACAACGTACAAATGGCGACCGCGGCGCACGAATTGCACGATTTCGACGAATTTATGAATCCCAACGTCGTCAAAGTCGTCCTCGACAAAAACCGCAACGCCATCTACTTCAGCCGCGCCCCGATTCCCTATCCGCGTGATGCCATGCGCACCGAAAAACGCGAATTGCCCGCCGAAACCGCCGTCCTGCGCCATATCGGCATCTACGCCTACCGTGCCGGTTTCCTGCAACGCTACGCCGAAATGAGCGTCTCGCCGCTGGAAACCATCGAATCGCTGGAGCAACTGCGCGTCCTGTGGCACGGCTACCCAATTGCCGTCGAAACCGCCAAAGAAGCCCCCGCCGCCGGTGTGGATACGCAAGAGGATTTGGACAGGGTCAGGGCTGCGTTCGAGGTTGTCTGAAATTGGGCGAAGCGGGTTTCGCCAAAATCTGAAATCAGTCGGTTT
>NZ_KV838095.1:8460-8863 GCF_001838645.1 Neisseria sp. HMSC70E02
CGGGTTTCGCCAAAATCTGAAATCAGTCGGTTTCGGCATTAGGTTTCTCAAGCCAAGCCCGCGCTACGGGCTATTGAATTTGCCATCATCAGGAATTGCTATGAAACGCAGCATATTGATATTTTTATCCTGCATCGTCCTGCCTGCTTGCGCCGCCGATTTTTCCGCTTACGCGCCCAAAGGCTGGAAAATCATCAAAAGCGTGGAGGGGGATTTAAACGGCGACAATCAAGCCGATGCCGTTTTGGTGCTGCAAAAGCAAGACAAAGCAAACATCATCCCAAACGACTCTATGGGACTACCTGAATTGGATACCAATCCGAGGATGTTGAAAGTATTGTTCAAACAGGCAGACGGTTACAAGACGGTTGTCGAAAACACAACGCTGATTCCGCCTGAAAGC
>NZ_KV838095.1:8963-9381 GCF_001838645.1 Neisseria sp. HMSC70E02
CAACGCTGATTCCGCCTGAAAGCGATAAAGATAAGGGCTGTCTTGACGACCCGTTTTCTGATGTCTCCATCAATAAAGGTCGTCTGAAAGTCCATTTTGAAGGGTTTTACAGTTGCGGAAACTGGTGGAAGGACCGCATTGACTACCTATTCCGTTACCAAAACGACCGCTTTCTCCTGATTGGATATTCATATCACGAATATCACAGGGCTTCAGGCGAAATTGAGGAGTACAGCGACAATTATCTGACTGGAAAGCGGAAGAGAACGACAGGCGGCAATGTGTTCGGTTCATCGAAAGACCGCCCGAAAGTCAAATGGGAAAGATTGAAAGCGAAACCTTATTATTTGGACGAGCCTTATCACGATTCAATAGAATGAGATGGGTCGTCTGAAAATGATGAGCCGTAAAAAGCTGT
>NZ_KV838095.1:9481-9884 GCF_001838645.1 Neisseria sp. HMSC70E02
CGGGTTTCGCCAAAATCTGAAATCAGTCGGTTTCAGCATTAGGTTTCGCGAGCCAAGCCCGTGCTACGGGCTATTGAATTTGCCATCATCAGGAATTGCTATGAAACGCAGCATATTGATATTTTTATCCTGCATCGTCCTGCCTGCTTACGCCGCCGTTTTTTCCGCGCACGTTCCAAAAGGTTGGAAAATCATCAAAAGCGTGGAGGGGGATTTAAACGGCGACAATCAAGCCGATGCCGTTTTGGTGCTGCAAAAGCAAGACAAGGCAAACATCATCCCAAACGACTTTATGGGACCACCTGAATTGGATACCAACCCGAGGATGTTGAAAGTATTGTTTAAGCAGGCAGACGGTTACAAGACGGCTGTCGAAAACACAACGCTGATTCCGCCTGAAAGC
>NZ_KV838095.1:9984-10403 GCF_001838645.1 Neisseria sp. HMSC70E02
CAACGCTGATTCCGCCTGAAAGCGATAAAGATAATGGCTGTCTTGATGACCCGTTTTCTGATGTATCCATCGATAAAGGTCGTCTGAAAGTGAGTTTGCAGTGGTTTTACAGTTGCGGAAGCTGGTGGATGGGTGACAGTGACTACCTATTCCGTTACCAAAACGACCGCTTTCTTCTGATTGGGTATACCAATTCCCAACATAACAGGGCTTCGGGCGAAATTGAGGAGTACAGCGACAATTATCTGACTGGAAAGCGGAAGAGAACGACAGGCGGCAATGTGTTCGATTCTTCAAAAGACCGTCCGAAAGTCAAATGGGAAAGATTTAAAAAGAAACCTTATTATTTGGACGAGCCTTATCGCCATCCTAGAGTAGAGAGATAGGTCGTCTGAAAATGATGAGCCGTAAAAAGCTGT
>NZ_KV838095.1:10503-43429 GCF_001838645.1 Neisseria sp. HMSC70E02
TGCTTGCCGATGTTGCCCTGCTGGTTCAAAACGATGACCAAGAGTTTAACTATGAAATGTTGAAAGCCGCCGCTCCGGACGAAGCCAGCGGCGAGTTTTGGTTCCGTATGGCGGAAACGCTCAGTACGCTGCCACCCAACCGTTCGCTGGATTTGCGCCTGAACGGCGGCAGGCTGACGGTTGCCGTGTCGATTTTGTCGGTTTTGCTGCAAGACAGCCCTGAAATTCCGCAGCTTTGGGCGCAAAAGGTGATTGCACTCAACTATCTGGCACACGGGCATCAGACCCGTGCGCGCGGTTTGGCGCAGCAGGCGGACAAGGCGGCGGAAGCCAATGAGGAAGAATATTTGGCGAAGACTTTATCGCAAAACCTGCTTTCCACTTTGAAAGACGCATTGGAGCGGTTTCCCGAAGACACATGGTTTGCCGAAATGCGCGATGACGCATGGAAACATTTCGGCGCGGAACAGGCCGTCTGAAGTTTTGAACGATAAACGCAAGCCGTGTAAAA
Source organism: Neisseria sp. HMSC70E02 (assembly GCF_001838645.1). NCBI lineage: Bacteria > Pseudomonadati > Pseudomonadota > Betaproteobacteria > Neisseriales > Neisseriaceae > Neisseria > Neisseria sp. HMSC70E02. Next base: position 11,015 of record NZ_KV838095.1, read on the forward strand.
TCATTTGAATCACGTTTCAAATCCATATCACTTAAACAAGAAGGAACACCCATGAAAGTATTATTGTTAGGCGCGCCGGGCGCGGGCAAAGGCACTCAGGCACAATTCATCACCGCTGCGTTCGGCATTCCGCAAATTTCCACCGGCGACATGCTCCGCGCTGCGATTAAAGCAGGCACGCCGCTGGGTTTGGAAGCGAAAAAAATCATTGACGAAGGCGGCTTGGTGCGCGACGACATCATCATCGGCATGGTGAAAGAACGCATCGCGCAAGACGACTGCAAAAACGGTTTCCTGTTTGACGGTTTCCCGCGCACGCTGGCACAAGCCGAAGCGATGGTTGAAGCGGGCGTGGATTTAGACGCGGTCGTTGAAATCGACGTACCCGACAGCGTGATTGTCGACCGCATGAGCGGCCGCCGCGTTCACCTGGCTTCCGGCCGCACCTACCACGTTACCTACAATCCGCCCAAAGTCGAAGGCAAAGACGACGTAACCGGCGAAGATTTGATTCAGCGCGACGACGACAAAGAAGAAACCGTCAAAAAACGCCTTGCCGTATACCACGAGCAAACCGAAGTGCTGGTCGATTTTTACAGCAAACTGGAAGGCGAACACGCGCCGAAATACATCAAGGTTGACGGCACTCAGCCGGTAGAAGCCGTGAAAGCCGAAATATTGGGCGCATTGGGCAAACAAATCGAAAAGGTCGTCTGAAAACAAAACAGAAAGTCAGGTTTCAGACGACCTGTTTTTGATAAACAGCGTGTTGCAACCGAAAAATAATCATTCAGCGTCATTCCCGCGCAGGCGGGAATCCATTTCTGAATTTGGGCAATCGCTGTTTAAATCTGATGAACTGAGTTTTATCAATGGATTCCCGCCTGCGCGGGAATGACGGCTGATGTACCGGTTCAAATTTATCCGAAACAGTTTGTCGGGGGCTTGAGTCCGCGTAGGTTGGACATCAATGCCCGACCTACGGTTTGAATTTACGTTGTTACTGCGAAAAAGACGATAAAGGTCGTCTGAAAACCCAAAACGAAAACACCATGAATCCTTTAATCACCGACTTCCAAACTCCGCAACAACGCACTCCCGTTATCGTTGCCCTTGATTTTGCCAACGAAAAAGACACGCTCGGATTCGTCCGCAACCTTGATCCGACGTTGTGCCAAATCAAAATCGGCAAAGAGCTGTTTACCGCCACGGGGCGCAGTTTGGCGGAAAGCCTGATTCATCAGGGTTTCAAACTCTTTCTCGATTTGAAATATCACGACATTCCCCACACCGTCGCGCAAGCCTGTAAAGTCGCCGCCGACATGGGCGTGTGGATGGTCGATATGCACGCATCGGGCGGCCGCCGCATGATGGAAGCCGCAGCCGAAGCCGTTGCCGGATACGGCACGAAGCCGCTCTTAATCGGCGTAACCGTGTTGACCAGCATGGAACAAAGCGATTTGGCGGAAATCGGTTTGAACATCGCCCCTGAAGAACAAGTCATCCGCTTGGCAAAACTGGCGCAAAGTTCGGGCTTGGACGGCGTGGTCTGTTCCGCCCAAGAAGCCGCGCCGCTGCGCCGCGAATTAGGGCAGGATTTTGTCTTGGTAACGCCCGGCATCCGTTTGGACGTTGCCGGCAACAACGACGACCAACGCCGCATCATGACGCCCGCCGAGGCATTAGCGGCAGGTTCGACTTATCTGGTGATGGGCCGCCCCGTTACCCAAGCTGCCGATCCGGTAGCCGTATTGCGCGAAGTGAACCGCGTGGCGAACCTTGAAGCAAACTGATTTTCAGACGACCTTACAGGTTGAGGCCGTCTGAAAAAACACAACGGAGGCAATATGCCCACCAAGTTCCAACAAGAAACCCTCAAATCCCGTTTCGCGCAAGCCAAAGTCCTTGTTGTCGGCGACGTGATGCTCGACCGTTATTGGTTTGGCGATGTGTCCCGTATTTCGCCCGAAGCGCCCGTGCCGGTGGCGAAAATCGTACGAATCGACCAACGTGCGGGCGGAGCGGCGAACGTTGCGCGCAACATCGCTTCGTTGGGCGGCAAAGCAGGGCTGTTGTCGGTAACCGGCGACGACGAAGCCGCCGACGCGCTCGACGCGCTGATGGCGCAGGACGGCGTCGCCTCCTATCTGATGCGCGACAAACAAATCGCCACCACCGTCAAACTGCGCGTCGTCGCCCGCAACCAGCAGCTTATCCGCCTTGATTTTGAAGAACATCCCAACCGCGAAGTGTTGGAGCAAATCAAGCAGAAATACCGTGAAATATTGCCCGAATACGACGCAATCATTTTTTCAGACTACGGCAAAGGCGGCCTGTCGCACATCTCCGATATGATAGATTGGGCGAAACACGCAGGTAAAACCGTATTAATCGACCCCAAAGGCGACGATTACGAAAAATACGCCGGCGCCACGCTGATTACGCCCAACCGCGCCGAATTGAAAGAAGTGGTCGGCAGTTGGAAAAACGAAAGCGAGCTGACCGAAAAAGCGCAAAACCTGCGCCGCCACCTCGACCTGACCGCCGTTTTACTGACCCGAAGCGAAGAGGGCATGACCCTGTTCAGCGAAGGCGAACCCATTTACCAGCCTACCCGCGCCCAAGAAGTTTACGACGTATCCGGCGCAGGCGACACCGTCATTGCCGGAGTGGGCTTGGGGCTGGCGGCAGGCTACACCATGCCCGAAGCCATGCACCTCGCCAATACCGCCGCCGGCGTCGTCGTCGCCAAACTCGGCACGGCGGTTTGCTCGTTTGCAGAGTTGAACAAAGCATTGGAAGAGCAGTAATTTCTTTTTCAGACGACCCCATCTTTCCAAGGCCGTCTGAAACGAGTGCAACGAGTTTCGCTAAAACCAAAAATCAAAGGAAACCCAATATGACCATCATCGTAACAGGCGCGGCCGGCTTTATCGGCAGCAACATCGTCAAAGCCCTCAACCAACGCGGCATTACCGACATCGTCGCCGTCGACAACCTGACCCGTGGCGAAAAATTCAAAAACCTTGCCGAGTGCGAAATCGCACACTACCTCGACAAACACGAATTCATCCGCCAAGTGCGCGGCCATCTTCTGCCTTACGAAAACATCGAAGCCATCTTCCACCAGGGCGCGTGTTCCGACACCATGAACCACGACGGCCTCTACATGATGGACAACAACTACCAGTACACGCTCGACCTCCTAGACTGGTGTCAGGACGAACGCATTCCCTTCCTCTACGCCTCCAGCGCCGCCGTGTACGGCAAAGGCGAAATTTTCCGCGAAGAGCGCGAACTTGAAAAACCGCTCAACGTCTACGGCTACTCCAAATTCCTGTTTGACCAAGTATTGCGCCGTCGCATGAAAGAAGGCCTGACCGCTCAAGTCGTTGGCTTCCGCTACTTCAACGTTTACGGACAACACGAACAACACAAAGGCCGCATGGCATCCGTCGCCTTCCACCATTTCAACCAATACCGCGAACACGGTTACGTCAACCTGTTCGGTGCCAACGACGGCTACGGCAACGGCGAACAGACCCGCGACTTCGTCAGCGTCGAAGACGTCGCCAAAGTCAACCTCTACTTCTTCGACCACCCCAATCTCTCCGGCATCTACAACCTCGGCACCGGCCGCAGCCAACAGTTCAACGAACTCGCCGCCGCCACCGTCAACGCCTGCCGCGCCGCCGAAGGCAAACCTGAATTGAGCTTAAAAGAACTGATAGAAGAAGAACTTATCCGCTACATCCCCTTCCCCGACGCGCTCAAAGGCAAATACCAAAGCTTCACCCAAGCCGACATTACCAAACTGCGCGAAGCCGGATACAAGGAAGAATTTTTGGATGTCAAAGCAGGTGTCGAGCGCTACGTCAAATGGATGCTGGAAAATTTGGCTTAATTTGAAATGCGTATAAAAGAGGTCGTCTGAAAACTCGGATTTGAGGTTTTCAGACGACCTTTCCCATACAAACCTCGTCTGAAACCCCTTATAATCCAACCTTTCTCTATTCTTCCCGCTCCCGATGTCCGAACTCTTCGCACCCTCCTCCATTTCCGTATCCGAACTCAACGCCCTCGCCAAAGCCTTGCTGGAAGACCATCTTGCCGGCTTGTGGATTGCGGGCGAAGTGTCCAACCTGACCCGTGCCGCCAGCGGACATTATTATTTCTCGCTCAAAGACAGCCGTGCGCAGGTGCGTTGCGCGATGTTTAAAGGTGCGGCGGCGCGTTTGGCGAAACCTTTGAAAGAAGGCGACCATATCGAAGTGGCGGGCAAAATCAGTATTTACGAGGCGCGGGGCGAATTTCAGATTACCGTGAACGAGGTGCGGCTAAAAGGCTTGGGACAACTTTACGAAGCCTACGAGCGGCTGAAGGCGCAGTTGCAGGCGGAAGGCGCGTTTGCGGCGGAACGCAAGAAACCTTTACCCGCCCGAGCGCAATGTATCGGCATCGTCACCAGTCTGGCGGCGGCGGCTTTGCGCGATGTCGTTACCACCCTGAAACGCCGTGCGCCCGAAATTCCCGTCATCGTTTATCCGACCGCCGTTCAAGGCGCGGGCAGCGAGTTTCAGATTGCCCAAGCGATTAAAACCGCGTCGCAACGCGCCGAATGCGATGTGTTGATTGTCTGTCGTGGCGGCGGCAGCATTGAAGACTTGTGGGCGTTTAACGAAGAACCGGTCGTGCGCGCCATCGAAGTCTGCCCAATTCCGGTCGTCAGCGGCGTGGGGCACGAAACCGATTTCACGCTCGCCGATTTCGTCGCCGACGTACGCGCGCCCACGCCGACCGGCGCGGCGGAACTGGTCAGCCCCAACCGCCAAGAATCGTTACACCGTCTCGCCCAGGCCAAAGGTCGTCTGAAAACCGTTTTGGAACAACGCTATTTCGATGCCAGCCAAAAGCTCGACTGGCTCGCGCGGCAAATCCGCCACCCGCGCCAAAAACTCGGCGAACAGCGCACCTACATCCGCAAACTGGCGCAAACCCTGTCCTACTCAATGACGCAAAATGTCCGCGCCCACACCGCCCGTTTCGAACGCCAAACCCAAGCCCTGAAACATTGCCGCCCCGATATTTCCGTTTACCGGCAAGACATCGACCGCTTTCAGACGACCTTGTCGCACGCCTTCCGCCAACTGCTCGCCCACCGCCGCCAAAGCCTGACCGCCCAAACCGCCCTGCTCGAAGCCGTCTCGCCGCAGCAGATTCTGGAGCGCGGCTTCTCCGTCGTCAAAAACACACGCGGACAAGTCATCCGCAACGCCGATGTTTTGAAGCAAGGGCAAAAACTGCACATCACTTTTGCCGACGGCGAAACCGACGTGCGCGTGACCAAAGAGCAGGCGCAGCGGGAATTGTTTGATTAATCGCCGGCTTGAATGAAGAAGGTCGTCTGAAAACGAGCGTAGCGGGTTTTCAGACGACCTTTTGATTTTGATGGTAAGCGTTTTCCTTCTGTTGACTGATGGAGAAAAGCAAGAAACAAAGCGATCGAAACCACGGATAAATACCGCAAAACCTGCCTTCCCCACCCCATCTCCTGCCGGACCAAATTTGGCGCAGATTACCGAATGCAGTGATTACCGCTTGACTGAGTATTCAAACAAAACACCCTGATTTCAACCTAAAAATATTGCACCGACTCAAATTTAATCCAAACAAAAAGGTCGTCTGAAAATGTTCAGACGACCTTTTGAGTTCAAACGATGAACGATTAGTGTTGATGCGCGCCACCGTGGTCATGACCATGACCGTGATCCATGCCGGATTGCGGCGCGGTTTTCACTTCCAGTTGTACGGTTTGAGGTTTGGCATTTTTGAATTTCAGGGTAACCGGTACTTTTTCGCCTTCTTTCAGCGGTTTTTTCAGACCCATGAACATAACGTGGTAGCTGCCCGGTTTCAGCTCGGTTACGCCTTTTGCCTCCAGCGGAACACCACCTTTGACTTCGCGCATGCGCATCACGCCGTTGTCGTTGACATGGGTATGCACTTCAACGCGGTCGGCTACCGGGCTGCTGCCGCCGACCAAGAAGTCTTGTTTGGCTTCATCGTTGTGGATTTTCATGAACGCGCCGCCCATTTTCATGCCTTCAACGGTGGCACGCGCCCAACCGTCTTCAACGTGAACACCGGCTGCGGAAGCGGTGGATACCAAACCTGCTGCGATCAGGGTTGCCAATAATTTTTTCATGTATTGCTCCTTTATGATGAAATGGGTGGTTTTGTTGCGGCAAAAGCTTTCCGCGCGACATTGCATGTCGGTAATACTGTTCTCATCCTACATGCAATGGTCGTCTGAATGCTTTGACTCAGATTAAACAAAATGATTCAAATTAATTCATGAGAATTAATACTTAGTAAGTATAAATCATCTCAAAGTAAATTTAAACATACCCGTGCCATAATGCGATCGCCCACACGATACCCAGCATCGTCAAAGCGAGCAATTGCGCGGCGGAGCCAGCATCTTTGGCGCGTTTTGCCAACTCGTGTTTTTCAGTGGAAGTGTGGTCGACGGCGGCTTCGACGGCGGTGTTGAACAATTCGGTGATCAGCGAAACAAACGACGCAATAATCAGCAGCATTTTGGTCGCGGAGTCGAAATTGAGGATGAAGGTCAAGACAATCAAAATCAGGTTCAGCCATAATACTTGGCGGAACGCGCTTTCATAGCGGTAGGCGGCGGCAAGCCCGTCTTTGGAATAGCCGAATGCGTTGATGATGCGTTTGATGCCGCTTTTACCTTTTTTATCGGCAGCGTAAGAAGATGGTTTCATAAGTAATGTTTGTATCAATATTTATATTTGTAAAAAAGGGTCGTCTGAAAACGAGCGAAGCGAGTTTCGCTAAAACGAGCAAAGCGGGGTTTACTAAAACGGATTCGGGTTTCAGACGACCTTTCGGGATTATTGTTTGGACTAAGCTTCGACAGCGTCGGCAAACATCGCGGCGACGTCGAAGTTTTTTTGTTTCATGATTTCTTGGAAACCGGTCGGGCTGGTAACGTTGACTTCGGTCAGGTTGCGGCCGATAACGTCCAAACCTGCCAACAAGATACCGCGGCGTTTGAGTTCGGGGGCGAGGGTTTCGGCGATTTCTCGGTCGCGTTCGCTCAATTCCTGCGCCACGCCGCGCCCGCCTGCCGCCAGATTGCCGCGTGTTTCGCCGTTTTGAGGAATACGCGCCAAAGCATAGGGTACGACTTCGCCGCCGATAATCAGGATGCGTTTGTCACCGTGGACGATTTCGGGAATGTAGCGTTGCGCCATGATGGTGCGGGAATCAAGCTGCATCAGGGTTTCAAGGATGCTGCCGATGTTGGGGTCTTTTTCGGTCAGGCGGAAAATGCCCATGCCGCCCATGCCGTCCAGCGGTTTGATGATGATGTCGCCGTGTTCTTTCAAAAATGCGCGGACATCGGCGGAACGGGTCGTAACCAGCGTAGGCGCGGTGAACTGGCTGAAATTCAAAATCGCCAGTTTTTCATTGAAGTCGCGCATCGCCTGTCCGCTGTTAAAGACCTTCGCGCCCTGCTGTTCCGCCAGCGTCAGGAATTGGGTGGCGTAGAGGTATTGCATATCGAACGGCGGATCGGTGCGCATAATGACGGCATCGAAGTCTTTCAAGGTCGTCTGAACTTTGTCTGCCGCTTTAAACCATTCATGGTCATCGTCGCTTTTTGCACCGAGAAACTCAAACGGTGCAGCCTGAGCTGTCACCAATCCTTGCTGTACGGATAACTCTCCGCTCAAGGTATGGAAAAGCTGCCAGCCGCGTTTTGCCATTTCGCGCATCATGGCGTAGGTGGTGTCTTTGTAGGTTTTGAAACTTGCCATCGGATCGGCAATAAACAGGACTTTCATGGGAACTTCCTTATAAACAAACGACGTAATCATACCTTGTATTGAGGTCGTCTGAAAGGGCGCGGGCGGTTTGGCAAAGAGGTCGTCTGAAAAGCAGTTTGTAAATGGTTACACAAACTTCCTTTTCAGACGACCTCTTCGATTCTGCGTTTAAGCGGCGGCAAGGCTGATTAACTCTGCCGCATGGCTGCGGGTCGTGTCGGTAATGATTTCGCCGCCAAGCATACGGGCGATTTCTTCGATACGCTGCTGATGGTCCAACACGCTGATTTCGCTGACAGTTTGTTCGCCTTCGCTGTGTTTGCGCACCTGCCAATGGTTTTCACCGCAGGAAGCGACTTGCGGCAGGTGGGTCACGGCGAGCACCTGATGTTTTTTACCCAAAGCACGCAGGGCTTTACCGACCATTTCTGCCACGCCGCCGCCGATACCGGTATCGACTTCGTCAAAAATCAGCGTAGGGACTTGCGTGTATTGGCTGGTGACCACCTGCAAGGCAAGGCTGATGCGGGCAAGTTCGCCGCCGGACGCGACTTTGTTCAGCGGACGGGACGGATTGCCTTTGTTGGCGGCAACTTGGAACTGTACCTGCTCCAAACCGTGCGCTGTGGGGGAAGACGGCAGCAGGACGATGTCAAAACGCGCGCCTTTCATGGCGAGATGCTGCATATGTCCGGTCGTTTCCTCGCCCAACCTGCCCGCCGCCTGATGGCGCATGGCGGAAAGAACATGGGCGGCTTCCTGATATTCGGCAAGGTTGCGGGCAACGGTTTGCGTCAACGCTTCCAAATCGGCAGCGGCTTGCAGGCTTTGCAGGCGCTCGTCGATTTCAGCCAGCTTTTGCGGCAAGGCTTCAGGCTCGATGCGGTATTTCCGCGCCATCCCCATCAGCTCGCCCATGCGCTGCTCCTGCGCCGCCAATTCATTGGGATCGATGTCGCTGCGGCCTGCGACGTCGCGCATATTGGCACTGATTTCGCCCAATTCGGCTTCAATGCTCGCCAGCATATTCAGGCTTTCGGCAAAGCGCGGCTCTATGTTTTGCAGATTGGTCAATAATTTTTGGCATTGATAAATTTGACGTTGGATGCCGTTGTCGCCATCGATGTAGTCGCCGACTTCTTCAGCAGCCTGCAACAGCTCGGCAGAATGGGCAAGACTGTCGTGGCTTTGGCTGAGGGCTTCCCATTCGCCTTGTTTGACGTCCAACTGGTTCAATTCGTTGAACTGCCATTCCAAACGCTCACGCTCGATAATGATGGTCTCGGCGTGTTCCTGCGCCTCTTGGAGGGCTTTTTTCGCATTGACCCAGTTTTGATAAAGCTGTCTGACGGTTTCCGCCTGCGCTTTGCTGCCCGCAAATGCGTCCAACAATTCGCGCTGGGCGGATTCTTGATTGAGGGAATGGTGGGCGTTTTGCCCGTGGATGTCGATAAGCTGCCCGCCGATGGCTTTAAGCTGCGCCAACGTGGCTGCCTGATTATTGATGAAGCTGCGGCTTTTTCCTTTGGCGTCGATGATGCGGCGGATGCTGAGTTCTTCCGCGTCTTCGTCCAAAAAACCCTGCTCCTGCAATTGGGCTTTGAGATCGGGCAAAAGGCTGATGTCGAACAATGCCGACAACTGCGCTTCCTTCGCGCCGCTGCGGACTTGGCTGTAATCGGCCTTATCGCCCAACAAAAGTCCGATTGCGTCCAGCGTAATCGATTTGCCCGCGCCCGTTTCGCCGGTCAAGACGGTAAAACCGCTTTGGAAATCCAGATTGAGGTTTTCAACAATGACAAAATCGCGCAGGGAAAGTGCCAACAGCATGGTAGTATTCCTTAGTAAATCGACCGCACATCGGCGGCTAACTTTAGATATGCTGATTATAACTAAGATTTTTTATAGTTTGAATAAGTTTTTCTTTATTTTATATCTAACAAACTGAATACAATGATATTATTTTTTAAAAAAAGGTCGTCTGAAAACCTATAGTGGATTAAATTTAAATCAGGACAAGGCGCCGAAGCCGCAGACAGATACAGATAGTACGGCACCGATTCACTTGGTGCTTCAGCACCTTAGAGAATCGTTTTCTTTGAGCTAAGGCGAGGTAACGCCGTACTGGTTTAAAGTTAATCCACTATAATTCCAGTTTTCAGACGACCTTTGCCAATCCTGCCTGATTTAATTAATCAGCCGCTCCGGCGTTTCTTCCTGCTCCTCTTCTTCGCCTGTCGGCGGCGTTTCGATCAAATCAGGCAAAACCAATTCGCCTAATTCTGTCAGCGGCGGCAAATCTTCCAAACTGTCCAAGCGCAAATCGCTCAAAAACGTCGGCGTCGTCGCCCACAATGCAGGCCGGCCGACCGAATCACGATGCCCGATCACTTCAATCCAACCCCTGTCCTGCAAGGTCTGCATCACGTTCTGCGATACCGCCACGCCGCGTATGCCCTCGATATCACCGCGTGTCACCGGCTGCTGGTAGGCGATAATCGCCAGCGTTTCCATCACCGCACGGGAATAGCGCGGCGCACGCTGTTCCTGAAGGCTGCCCAGCCGCTCGAAAGCAGCCTGCGCAATCTGAAACCGCCAGCCCTCGTGTGTATGCACCAGTTGCAACGCCCTGCCCTGCCAACGCGTTTTCAACTGCGCCAGCACGTCGATTAATTTGTCCTGCGACAGCGGCGGCACACACAATTCGCGCATGGATTTTTCGTTTAGGGGTTCGGTTTGGGTCAAAAGCGCGGCTTCGATGAGCGCGTCGGGAGGGAGTTTTTCGTTCATGATCAGACGGTTTTATTTGAATATTTTTGGATTTTCAGACGACATCAGTTAGGTTAGGGACTTCTAAAAATAAACTCAGCGTTTTGAAAGAGATAACTTTCTAATCTCTTCCTTTTTCAAGTTTATAGTGGCTATTTATTTTTTCGATACAATTCATCTAATGTTTTACCTTCGGCATTTTTCCACTCTATCCAACCATTTGATGGTTTACCAAGAATCCAATCGCTTGATGCACTTGGTCTGCCTTTAATAAAACAATCATCCATCAGAACAAGCACTCCTCCTTGCTCTTTCAGCATTCCTGCCTCAAGCATCTTTTTCTTCCATGCGGGAAGCCTTGTTTTTTCCTCCATAAATGGCGTGTGATCCAGTCTTAAGGTTGAGCTTCTTAACAATAAAAAACCGTCTTTCCGATATTTACCGCGTGCTTCTATCCCTTGTTTCACATTACGGCAGTAAAAGATTTCTTCATTGCTTTCAGACGACCTTTCTATTTGATTTTCTTCTGGAACCATTCTTTCTACTGGATGTGTTATTTCCAAAGAAATATGATTTTTTTGTTCTGATGCCTTTTCAAAAAAATCCTGATTCAACACAGCCAGCAAAGTATCGATTTCGTCAAAAATGTTTTCGCAATCGGAACGGATAGAGTCGTGCAAATGGTTTTGTCTATTGCCTTCAGTTCCATTCTCTAATTCTAATCTTTGTGCCAGTTGGGCTTGTTCGATAGTCATGCGCTCCAAACAGTCCAAATGGTCTCTAGTACAAAATTCATTATTCAAAACAACAGCAAATGCTTTTTCCCAAAATGTTTTACCTTTATCGTGTTGCTTGAGACGGTTTCGCAATTCTGTAGTTTGTCCGACATAGAGCTTGTGATTGTCCGCAAGAAGATAAATACCCATTTTTCCCGATTCGTCCATATTGCAGAAACTATTCAAATGAAGACGTGGTACGACAAACAATGTGATATTGCTGTTGCTAGAACGACTGACCTTACGGATACCACGCGGATTGCCTGTTGGAAGAAAAATTCTAATAGTTTGAGAACGTGATTTAGTCATAACAAATTCAATAATATGGAAAGTTTTGAAATAATACTATGTTTCGACTCATAAGATGATATTTAAATATACCCTATCCTTTGAAATACGGACTACTCGTCTCTGAGTCGCTATTTGCTTTATTCCTCCGCCGGCTTCTGCCCTTTGCGTTCCGCTTTTCTGGCTTCGCGCACGGCTTTGAGTTCGGCTTCTTTTTGACGGGCTTTTTTGAGCCATGTTTCCCATTGGTTCGGCGTTTCAAGGGTGATTCTGCCGATTTTGCCTTCGCGGAAGTCGGTGAGGATGTTTTCGGCGGCTTTTTGGTAGTTGATCCGTCCGCCGCTGAGGACTGCGCCGCGTTTTTTGGCTATCCATTCGAGCCATGAGTTGTCGTCCCAGTGGCTGCTGGGGTCTTTGTCGGCTTGGTAGCGTTCTTGCAGCATGGGGAGGTAGTGGCGGCGGAGGTAGTCTAGGAGCTCGAGGGCGACTTCTTCTTCGTCCAGCGCGTTGCGTCCGACTGCGCCGCCGGCGGCGAGGTTGTAGCCGCCTTCTTCGACGATGATTTTCGGCCACAGCATTCCGGGGGTGTCGTAGAGCCAGAAGTCGTCGGCGAGGAAAAGGCGTTGTTCGGCTTTGGTGATGCCGGGTTCGTTGCCGGTTTTGGCGGATTTTTTGCCTATCATGCCGTTGATGAGGGTGGATTTGCCGACGTTGGGGATGCCGCAGATGAGGACGCGTAGGGGTTTGTCTATGCCTTGGCGGTGGGGAATCATGGCGCGGCAGGCTTGGGTGATTTTGCCGTGTGCGCCGGTTTCGGAGGAATCGAGGGCGATGGCGCGGGTGTCGGGGCGGCTGTTGTAGTGTTCGAGCCAGATTTTAGTGCGTTCGGGGTCGGCAAGGTCTTGTTTATTGAGGATTTTGAGTTTGGGCTTGCCTTTGGAAAGCTGGGCTAGCAGGGGGTTTTCGCTGGAGGCGGGCATTCGTGCGTCCAGCATTTCAATCACCATGTCGACGCTTTTGGAGCGCTCGGCGATGGCTTTTTTTGCTTTGTTCATGTGGCCGGGAAACCATTGGATTGCCATGTTTTGTTCTTTCTGTCTGATTTGCGGTGGGGTCGTCTGAAAAGTGGTTCGGCGGTGTTTTCAGACGATCTGAGGTTTGTCCGTTTTCTGTGCAAAGGTCGTCTGAAAGCCTTCGCGGTTTTTCAGACGACCTTTTGGTTTGGGGCGCTCAAGGTTTAGAGGTTGCCGTGTTCGTAGCGGTAGTAGCCGGCTTCGTCCATACATTGTTCAAGGGATTTGGATTCGCGTCCGTGTTTGGCGTCGTGTTGCGCTTGTGATTTGCAAACGTTGATTTGGCGGGAAACGTCGGATTCGCTTGCGCCGGTGCGGTGCCAACGGTAGGCGGGGACTTCGGCGGCGCAGGCGGCGAGTGTGCAGGCGAGTGCGAGGGTGAGGATGTGTTTCATGGGTTTCTCCTTTTATAGTGCATTAAATTTAAACCAGTACGGCGTTGCCTCGCCTTGCCGTACTACTTGTACTGTCTGCGGCTTCGTCGCCTTGTCCTGATTTATGTTAATTCCACTATAAATCGAAAAGGTCGTCTGAAAAGGGGAATCAGCGTCCGGACAGGTTTTGCGCCTGTCTGTGGCGGACCAGCAGTTCGTAATGTCCTTGCAGGCGTTGGGCGAGTTTTTCGACGACATAGACGGAACGGTGCTGCCCGCCGGTACAGCCGATGGCGATGGTAACGTAGCTGCGGCTTTCTTTTTGCAGGCGCGGGAGCCAGTGGTTCATAAAGTGGTCGATATCGTCCACCATTTCCTGCGCCAGGGGCTGCTGGTCAAGATACGCTTGAATGGGGGCGTCCATGCCGGTATAGGGGCGCAGCTCGGGATCGTAATAGGGATTGGGCAGGCTGCGCATATCGAACATGAAATCGGCGTTGTTCGGCACGCCGTATTTGAAGCCGAAAGATTCGAGGATAACCAAAAGCCCTCTGCGCTCAATGTTGAGCCATTGTTGAACGGCGTAACGCAGCTGCTGCGCGTTCATTTTGGATGTGTCGATACAGTAGGCGATGTCTTTGAGCGGGAACAGCCATTCGCGCTCTTTTTGCAGGCTTTCCAGCAGGGTAAGGTTCAGTCCAGACAGCGGATGGCCGCGCCGCGTTTCGGAAAAACGGCGCACCAGCACGCTTTCTTCTGCCTCCACAAACAATACTTCGACCTGATGGCCTTCATCGCGCAGGTATTGGATTTGCTCCTGCGCTTCCTGAATGTTGATGCCGGAACGGACATCGACGCTTACGCCGAGTTTGGTTTCATCGGCGCGCTCGATATGGTGCAGCACCAGCGAAGGCAGCATTTCCAGCGGCAGGTTGTCCACGCAGAAATAGCCGAGGTCTTCAAGCTGTTTGAGGGCAACGGACTTGCCCGAGCCGGACAATCCGCTAATCAGGACGATTTTCATGGTTTTGTTCGTTTTCTTTGAGTTGTGTTTGATGGCGTTCGAGGAATTCTTTGGTACTGTCTTTGCCGCGCAACTGGAGGATGTAGTTGCGCACCGCCGCTTCAACCAATACGGCAAGGTTGCGGCCCACGGCGACAGGCAGGGTGACGGAACGGACGTTGACATTGAGGATGGACTCGGTTTCCGTGCGTATGCTCAAGCGGTCGAGCTGCTTCATGTAATCGTCGTCGGCAGCGACCAGGTTGATAATCAACTGGAGGATTTTTTTCGGACGGATGGAGGTTTCGCCGAAAATGTGGCGGATGTTGAGTATGCCCAAACCGCGCACTTCAAGGAAATCACGCAACATCGGCGGGCAGCGGCCTTCGAGCGTTTCAGGGCCGGTACGGAAAAGCTCGACCGCATCATCGGCAATCAGGCTGTGTCCGCGCGAAATCAATTCCAACGCCAACTCGCTTTTACCCAAACCGGAATGGCCGGTAATCAGCACGCCGACTTCAAATACATCGAGGAATACGCCGTGTTTGACGATGGAAGTCGCCAGCGTGCGTTGCAGATAAATCCGCAACACGTCCATCAAATAAGGGCTTTCGAGCTTGGAGGTCAGCAGCGGGATGTCGTTTTTATGGCAGTAGTCGCGCAATTTGGGCGAAACCGCCAGACCGTTGGCAACGATGACCAGCGACATGGGAATATCGAAGAGTTCGCCGAAATCGTAATTCAACTCGCCCGATTCGAGGCGCTTGAGATATTCGGCTTCGGCAACACCGACGACTTGGATTTGATTGGGATGGATAAAATTCAAATGGCCGACCAACGCCAAAACGGGTTTGTCGGCCTCTACTCCGATGCGGTTGTCCGCACCCGAATTGCCTGCCGCCCAAGCAAGTTGGAGCTTGTGCTGATTATCGGAAAACAGGCGGCGGACGGATATACTGGGCATTCTTTACTCTTCTGCCAGAAGTTTGCGCACCTCCTCGGCAGAGGTTGCGGACATCAAGGCTTCACGGACGGCTTTTTGCGAGAACCTGCCCGCCAGTTTGGACAAGACTTCCAAATGCTCGCCGGTCGCATTTTCCGGCACCAACAACGTGAAAATCAGGGATACGGGTTTGCCGTCGGGCGCATCGAAAGCGACCGGTTCTTTCGTGCGGATAAACGCGCCGGTGGCTTTTTTCACGCAGGCATGACGGCCGTGCGGGATGGCGACGCCCTGTCCCAAGCCGGTCGAACCCAGCTTTTCGCGGGCAAACAGGCAGTCGAAGACATCGCCGTGAGGTAATTCTGCTTCATGTTCAAGCAGCAGGCCCGCTTCTTCAAACAAGCGTTTTTTGCTGCCGACTTCCAAGTCTAAAACGATATGGGACAAAGGCAAAATTTCGCCGATAAGGCTCATAGAAATCTCTTTTGATGTGGCAAAATGAAATGGAATTGTACCGACTGTCTGTACAAACCTCAATCCTGAACACGCAATTTACACTCAGATTGCTAACAAGAAACGCTGCTTCTTTGATA
Organism: Neisseria sp. HMSC70E02; assembly: GCF_001838645.1. NCBI lineage: Bacteria > Pseudomonadati > Pseudomonadota > Betaproteobacteria > Neisseriales > Neisseriaceae > Neisseria > Neisseria sp. HMSC70E02. Next base: position 26,693 of record NZ_KV838095.1, read on the forward strand.
TTTCTTAACTCACACACAAGGTCGTCTGAAAACGGCGGCAAGTGGTTTACGGCAAGTTCGGATACCAGACAAAACTCCGCCGCCATCGCCAATCCGCCCTACCCCAAAAAGCAAAACGTCGTCTGAAACCCTTTTCAGACGACGTGTTAACCATTTTATTGCCTTACAACCGCGTGGCAGCCAAAGCCCACAAATAATGCCCCGCCAAACCCAAAAACCACAGCAAGCCGATATAGTTGTTATCCAGAAACACTTTAAAACAAGTCTGGCGGTCGCGGGTTTTGATGGCATGGTATTGACCGATTTGCAGCCACACCACCGCAGGCAGCATGATCCAATACGGCCATGTCGCGCCGATTTTCACGCCCAACACCGCCATCAGCGCGGTAAACCAAAAATGGCAGAGCATGGATGCGGAAATATCGTGATCGCCGAACGTGATGGCCGAAGTTTTAATCCCGATTTTCAAATCGTCTTCCTTGTCTGACATCGCATAAATCGTGTCGTAGGCAAGCGTCCATAGAGCATTGGCGGTAAACATCAGCCACGCCGTAGAAGGCACGCCGCTGCGGACGGCGGCAAACGCCATCGGAATCCCGAAAGAAAACGCCAGCCCCAAATAAAACTGCGGCAGCGGGAAAAAACGTTTGGTAAAGGGGTAAGTCATCGCCAGAAACAGCGCGGGAACGCTCATCACCCAAGTCAACAGGTTCAGCGGCGTCATGCAGAGGGCGGCAAGCAGGCAGAGGATGACGGTCAGCAGAATCGCTTCCGTTTTAGAAACCAACCCGCGGGCAAAGGGGCGGTTTTTCGTGCGCTCGACCGAACCGTCAAAATCGCGGTCGGCAAAGTCGTTGATCACGCAGCCTGCGCTGCGCATAAAGAACGTACCGGCGGTAAACGCCCAAAAAATATCCGCTTCCGGAATGCCTTCCGAAGCGACCCATAACGCCCAATAGGTCGGCCAAAGCAGCAGCAACGTGCCGATAGGCTTGTCGATGCGCATCAATTTGCCGTATATGACCATCCGTCCGACGGCATAGCGCGGGAAAAAATGTAGGAGAACACGTCTTATCTTCATGCGAATGTGAAAAATATGTTATTGGTATAATAAATCAATTTGTAATTATTGCTTAGCGTATTATGTTCATTATAAATCAATTTTTAGATTTTACTATTTTATTTAGACCCTTATCCCCAACTTTTACAGAAAGATACAAAAACGGCATATCTGCGCCCTACACAAACTGCGCCAACCCCAGCAAAAAATATTCCGTCAGTTCCAACACCTCGCCATCCCAATCAAAATAAGACCTGCGGGCAGCGACAGGTCGTCTGAAATCATCCTGACCACCTGCGTTTTCCATCAGACAAAACTCGAATGCCGAACGCTTCAGGGGCAGCGTGCCGTCAAACAGCCGCTCGCCCAAAGGCTGCGTGCCGCAATCCAACACGCCGCGCCAGGCTTGGGATTGCGGGCTGCACGCGCTGCGCGCCTGTACGACGGGCACGCCGTCCAGATGCAGCAAAACGTCGCGGACGAATTGCGGGGCGGCGGTTTCGGCATGGTTTTCGCCAAACAAATTGCCCTGCCCGTCCAGTTCGCCCATATACAGCACGTTTACCGTAAAGCTGCCGCCCAAGGCGCGTAAGGCGGCGGTCAGCGATTGCGCCTGGCACAAGGCGGCAGCGCGTTCGTTCCAGCCCTGCAGCAGCTCGTCGGAAAGTTTGTCTTGCCAATTCAAAGGGGGATTCATGGGGTTTAGATTGATGTGCTTCATAGCATAATAAATAAATTTTCAGACGACCTCCATATCACTTGGAGACCGTCTGAAAATCGTTTAACGGCGGTAATCGGGATGGAAAGAACAACCTGAATATTTAATAACGCATTTATCAGAATATTCACTACATGCAGCTAACGCTTTCTGTTCCGCTTTTTCCAAATAAGCATCATTTTTTGCTCCATATCCTTCAGTACCTATCGCAATTGCACTGCAAAAATTGCGTACTTCAGTCAACATTCTACAACCTTTTCCTTCGCTTTTAGTTACTGGATTTCGCCCCCCTCCCGCCTTGATACAATTTGCCAAAGCTTCTTTATTTGCAGAACGGTAGCCTTCGGTATTGTTTTCGGAATACCCAATTGCGTCATTGACTGGGTTGTAATAAATAGCACCCCAACGATCAGGCACTATATAACCCCTTCGGGAAGAACCAGAATTACCACTATTCCAGCCACAAGCACTACCATCAACAGTTTGACAATAACCGTCTGTCGGGTTGCCTCCCAACGGATTGGCAGAAGCAAAACCACTTACTATCATAAATATGAAAAGAATTTTTTTCATTATGAATCCTTTATTTTATTACAGTACCACTATCATCTTTTTGGGCTTATATCTCGCTATTTCACAAACAGCCCTGCATGATCGTAATCTGCACAATACCCAGTCACGATGGAATATTGCTTAGTTACTGTATAAAATTTTTCAGACGACCTCAAATCTTAAAAAGACCATCTGAAAAATCAAATCAATCAACACGATAATCAGGGTGACGGGAACATGCAGAATAGCGTATTTCACAAGAATCAGAATATTTACTGCATGTTCTCAAAACTTCTTGCTCAAGTTCATCCAAATAGTCGCCACTTTTAATGGCATAGCCTTTGGTTCTTCCCATTGCGATGGCACTGCAAGAATTCCTATTTCTAGTTCCTAACCTGCACCCTTTTCCGTCAGGAGCTATAGGATTCTGACCGCCGCCTGCTTTGATGCAGCTTGCTAGTGCTTCTTTTTCAGCACCTCCATAACCTTTGGTATTATTATCTGAATAACCAAATGCCCTATTTGCAGGATTATAATAAATGGCGCCCCAACGGTTGGGAATATTAATTACCCGTCGTGACGCAGACGAACCGTTTGCCCCGCACCCTGCCAAATCAGGACGTTGAATACAGGGATTCATCACCGGATCATTAATGGCATTCAGCCCGTCGGCAGAGATAAACCCACTTAATGCCATAGAAAATACTAAAAATATTCTTTTTACCATCTCATCCTCCATTTCTTACTACCAAAGACATTGTGTTACTCCCTTTATCCTTAATCCCTAGGCACATTAGCAACAAACCTAAAAAACTTCAGCCCCTTAGAAATACTGCTTGGACAAATCATACAGCAAACACAAGCTAAACCCCAGTTCCGTCAATATCGCCAGCGACAGCACAATTTCGTTCAGCAGCAATGCTCCGCCACTTTTAATCGTTTTCAGACGACCTTTCGTCCGTCTCCACCTTATCCAACTCCATCCACTCCGCATCGGGAAAATCTGTTTTCAGACGACCCTTTAGATATGCCGAGCTGTCTTGGGCGATGTGTTCGTCGCGGCTGTCGTGGATGTGGTTGAAAATCAGGCTGTGCAGGCTGATGCCGTATTGTTTGAGCGCGGCGAAACTGAGCAGGGTGTGGTTGATGCTGCCGAGCCGCCCGCTGGTAACGAGAATGACGGGATAAGCCTGTTGCTGAATATAATCAATGGTTAACAGATTTTCCGTCAGCGGAACCATCAATCCGCCCGCGCCTTCGACCAATACGATTTCGTATTGTGCCGCCAGTTGCTGCGTGGCGGTGCGGATTTTGTTCAAGTCCAAAGTCCTGCCGTCCAGACGGGCGGCGAGATGGGGCGAGGCGGGATAGCTGAAGATTTCGGGCATGGTCAGCCGCTGTTTGTCAGCTTCCTGCATGGGTATGCCCATGATGTTGCGGTGGACGGCGATGTCGTCGGCGATGTTTTGGCAACCGGTTTGCACGGGCTTTTGCGTGATCACGCTTTTGCCCTGCTGCAACAATTGTTTTGCCAACATGCCGGTGGCGACGGTTTTGCCGATGTCCGTGTCTATGCCGCTGACGAAGTAAACGCCTTTCATTTGCTGTGTTCCTTCAAGATTTGTATGGTTTTGTCGGCAAGTTCGGTCAAGAGGTCGTCTGAAATGATGTAAGGCGGCATGAGGTACACCAGCCTGCCGAATGGGCGCACCCAAATGCCCTGCGCCACGCAATCCGCTTGAAAACGCGCCATATCCACGCCTTTTTCCAGCTCGATCACGCCGATGGCACCCAAAACGCGTACGTCTTTTACGCCGCGAATGTCCCACGCGGTTTTCAGACGACCTTTCAGGATGCTTTCGATGCGGCAGATATTTGCCTGCCAATCTTGGGACAAAAGCAGTTTGACCGAAGCGCAGGCAACGGCACACGCCAGCGGGTTTGCCATAAATGTCGGGCCGTGCATAAACACGCCCGCTTCGCCGCGCGAAATCGTTTCGGTGACTTTTTGCGAAGTGATTGCCGCCGCCAGCGTCATATAGCCGCCGCTCAAGCCCTTGCCGATACACATAATATCCGGCACGACCTCCGCGTGTTCGCAGGCAAACATCTTGCCTGTACGCCCGAATCCGGTGGCGATTTCGTCAAAAATCAACACGATATCAAATTCGTCGCACAAATCGCGCAATCCGCGAAGATACTGCGGATGATAAAAATACATGCCGCCCGCGCCCTGCACGACCGGTTCCAAAATAAAGGCGGCGATATCCGCATGATGCGCTTCAAACAAGGCGCGGACAGGCTGCAAATCCGCCCCGTCCCATTCATCGTCGAAACGGCTTTTCGGATTATTGACAAAATAACGCTGCGGCAGAGCGCTGCCGAAAATATGGTGCATCCCCGTTTCCGGATCGCAGACGGACATCGCGTTCCAAGTATCGCCGTGATACCCGCGCCGCACCGTCGCAATATTCTGCTTCGCGGTCAAACCCCGCGCCTGCTGGTATTGCACCGCCATTTTCAACGCAACTTCCACCGAAACCGAACCCGAATCCGCATAAAAAATACGGTTCAGCCCCTGCGGCAAAATCCCGACCAACAACTTGCCCAGTTCCACCGCCGGCCCGTGCGTCAAACCGCCGAACATCACATGCGACATTTGCTTAATCTGCGCCTCAACCGCCTGATTCAAAACAGGATGATTGTAGCCGTGTATCGCACACCACCAAGACGACATCCCGTCAATCAACCGCGTGCCGTCCGCCAATTCAATATGCACGCCCTCCGCACGGCGCACCGGATAAACAGGCAACGGGTCGGTCATGGACGTATAGGGATGGAGCAGATGGGCGCGGTCGAAATCGAGCAGGGAGGAAGTGTGTTCGGGCAACATATTTTCTGAGAAGGGTTTATATCAAATTTCGCTATTTTAACCCACTCTGATTAGATGAAAACCTGAAAAGTCCCTATCGGATAAGGGAAAGGTCGTCTGAAAACCTGTTTTCGGTGATGTGGTTCATATCCGGCATAGTATGCAGAAAAATATCAGGCAGCCTAAAAATAACGCCGTTTGAAAGGCGGATTTTCAAACGGCGTTATAGTGGATTAAATTTAAATCAGGACAAGGCGCCGAAGCCGCAGACAGTACAGATAGTACGGCAAGGCGAGGTAATGCCGTACTGGTTTAAAGTTAATCCACTATATTTTGGAAATTTCAAGTGAGATAGCTAATCACGGCGTAAACATGAATACGCCCTATATCCTGTCAATATCCAAAACCAAAGACATTAAAAGACAAATTCAGGTCAATGAAGGCAGATTAATGCAGCGTACTGTTTGATCCTTCATCAGAGTCGCAGAAATTGCAGTAATGATAGACGTCGACGTCTATTTCCGTACCCGTCAAATAACAAAATTCTATGATTTCCCGACTAAATCCTATATAGGGATTTTGTTCTGCATCCACAACATATTCAGGGACAATTTCCAACCAAAATTTTGCTTGGTATTGCCGACGGAATCGGGCAAGCGCATCAATGTTCCCGTGTAATTGGCGGACAATCCGCAGGCACTGCCCTTCTGCATCATTGACCGGCTGATCTTGGCGGCAGCCATTCCATGCGCTCCAATCAGCCGGCTGTGGGCGTAGCATTCCATTAGCTAAATGCATCTCTCCACATCGGGTAACAGAAAACGGCTGGATACCGAGCAATTGCGTCAATTCATCGGCGCAATTGTGGTCGGACACCATACGGAAATAGCTGTAACAATTGGGGAGAATCATCATATTTTTGTTTTCAGACGACCTTCACATCATCCCTACAACTCAATCCCTTTCAGCTTCGCCACGGTGTTGATGTCTTTGTCGCCGCGGCCGGACAGGTTGACCAGAATCACTTGGTCTTTGCCCATCTTCGGCGCGTTGGCGACTGCCCATGCGAGGGCGTGGCTGGATTCGAGCGCGGGGATGATGCCTTCGAAGCGGCACAACAAATCAAAGGCCTCGAGTGCTTCGTCGTCTTTGGCGACGGTGTATTCGACGCGATTGATGTCGTTCAGGTGGCTGTGTTCCGGGCCGATGCCGGGGTAGTCGAGACCTGCGGAAACGGAGTGCGTACCCAAGACTTGGCCGTTTTCGTCCTGCATCAGGTAGCTGCGGAAGCCGTGCAATACGCCGATGGGGGCTTTGCTGGTAATCGGCGCGGCGTGGTCGGGGGTGTCCACACCCAAACCGCCGGCTTCCACGCCGACGAGGCGCACGTTTTCTTCGCCGATATACGGGTGGAACAGGCCGATGGCGTTCGAGCCGCCGCCGACGCAGGCAACGGCGACGTCGGGCTGTCTGCCGATGGCTTCCTGCATCTGTGCTTTGGCTTCGTTGCCGATAACGCATTGGAAATCGCGCACCATTTCAGGATACGGCGCGGGGCCGGCGGCGGTGCCGATGATGTAGAACGTGTTGTCCACGCGGGCGACCCATTCGCGCATGGCTTCGTTCATCGCGTCTTTCAGCGTGCGGCTGCCGCTGTCGACGCTGACCACGTTTGCGCCCAACAATTTCATGCGGAACACGTTGGGCATTTGGCGCTGGATGTCGTCCGCGCCCATGTACACGTCGCACGTCATACCGAAACGGGCGGCGACGGTAGCGGAAGCGACGCCGTGTTGGCCCGCGCCGGTTTCGGCGATGACGCGTTTTTTGCCCATACGGCGGGCAAGCAATGCCTGACCGATGGTGTTGTTTACCTTGTGCGCGCCGGTGTGGTTCAAGTCTTCGCGTTTCAACCAGATTTGCGCGCCGCCCAAATGCTCGGACAATCGCGCGGCATGGTAAACGGGGCTGGGGCGGCCGACGTAGTGTTTCAAATCGCGGTGAAATTCTTCCCAAAACAACGGGTCGTTTTTCGCTGCTTTATAGGCATCCGCCAGCTCTTGCAAGGCGGGAATCAGGGTTTCGGCAACATAAAGTCCGCCGTGTTCGCCGAAAAAGCCCTTCTCGTCGGGCGCGTGGTAGTTTTTCATCGGATTTCTTCCTTGTCTGTTTTTTCAGACGGCCTCGCTTTAAGAAGGTCGTCTGAAAGGGAAATTGTCGGCAATTATAACTGCTTTTCACACAAACCCGCCATTTCGAAAAACGCCCGATACGCCGCTACCTTTTTCGCCAAACTCAAAGGATAGGCGCGCGAAGTGGACGGCAGGCGGGTCAGCGTCAAATCCCGTCCGGCAAACGGAAACGGCACGGTTTCACCCGTTTTCGGCATTTTGATGCCGCTGCCCTGAATATCGAGCAGGACTTCCGTCGCCTTACCGCCGGTGGTACAGATATGGCGGCAGTCGGGCATCTGCGCCAACACCACCGCTAAATCGACGGTTTCCACCACTTGCAAAAACTTGTCGGACGCATTACCGTGTTCCCGCACCGCCTTCAACACAGTCGGACAGGAGGCAATCCCCCGTTCGCGCAAAAACGCCTTGATTTTCTCCGCATCAAACGCTTTTTCAGACGGCATCTGGAAATGCGCCGCATCATTAAAAAACACCAGCCCGTAGACGCGCCACATATCGTTTTGAAAATTCGGATAATGAAACTGCATCGCGCGTTTGTCTTCCTTGGGCGGAAACGTCCCCATCATCATTACCGTCGCCTGCGACGGCAGCAAGGCGGGGAAAGGGTGGGTTTCAATTTCGAGCGGAGCAGACATCATGATTTCCTTGATAAAAAATATTGAACACAAAGCAACCGGTTGCTGCCTTTTCAGACGCCCCCTGCCTTATCCTGAAACAAGTTTACAAGCCGACAGACAACGTTATCGCAAACGGAACAGCCGCTTTAGCGATATGTTAGAATAAAACCACGAAACATAGAAAAGAAAGGTCTCAATGCAAAAAATTCCTATTGAATACTACAACCTCAATTTATTCGAACAACTGGACAGGCCTGTCATTGCTTTCGTAAAAAAAAGGCCGTTCAGGAAAGTGGAGAACCTTCATGTCTTTGCTTCAACAGAGGCATATGAAAAAGAAAGGAGAAAGTTTGAAATCACCGGCTACAAAGCGCAAACCATCCCTTTAGGCATGTCTCTTGATGCGGTTATCTGGCAACCCTATTATGTAAACCTTGTTATATCCGGACTTGATACATCGGACATTATCTTTTCCAAAGACGATTTGCAGCCCCTGAAAGACCTTATCGACAGCTTTTGCATTATGTTTGCAGCAACAAATGCCGAAATAGAAAATGCGAAAGCCTACGAGTTGATGAAAAACAAAACCGTTTATTTTCTCGGACAACTCCTTGCCAAAGAGTTTAAGGTGGGAGACAGAATCGGTTTCGAAGGCATTCAAAGAGAATCAGACGGTAAACATTATGTATCCGTCAAATGTTTCCTGACTAGGGAAAGTGCTGAAAAATTCAATATGAACAACCGCCCCGTAACGCCCGCCAATTTGGGATACCTCAAATATTTCTGGTGCAAACCGGTCATTATCGAACCACACCGAGACTACTGGATTGAGTTTCTATAACACTGACAGAGCATCCATCGTTTGATAAGGAACTTATCCTCTCTTGAATCTTTCAGACGACCTTCTGCCCGTACCGCATCAGCGTCATTCCGCCAACCGCTGCCGCGCAGCCCGCAATCAGCGAAATATGCAAAGGTTCGCCCAAAACCCATGCCGAAGACAGCATACCGAAAATCGGCACGAGCGTAATATACGCCGCCGCGCTGCCTGCACCTAAAATCTTCACGCCTTCAAAATACCACGCGTAGGCCAATACCGTCGCGCCGATGACCAGCCACGCCAATGCCGTCCAACCGCGTGCATCCATCACCGCCATTGCCTCAAACGGCAATCCGTCCGTCCACAACGCCACCACCGACAACATCAGCGCGCCGATGAATGAAGTTGCCGCCGTTACCGTCAACGCGTCTATCCCACGTAAAACCGCACGTCCGATTAAGGTATAAGCTGCCCAGCAGACCACGCAGCCGAAAATCAGCCACTCCCCCGCCTTGATTCCGCCCGACAATACCGTCAACGGCTGTCCTTGCGTTACCGCCGTTATCGCGCCACAGACCGCCAGCAGCATACCCGCCAAAATCTTCGCGTTTAACCGTTCGCCGAAAAGCCAAGCCGCCAGCAGCAGCGTCAGCACGGGATTCACCGCCACCACCACCGCCGCCTTACCCGCCGGCATCGCCTGCAAACCCAGCATGAAAAACACCGCATAGCCGCACACCCCGACGGAAGCGGCTGCCGTCAAGCCCAGCCATTGCCGCGCCGACAAAACCGCCAAAGTCGCAAACCTGCTGCGTGCAAACAGCCAGCCCAACAACAAAACCGAAGCCAACACAAACCGAACCGCCCCGCCCGTCAGCGGCGGCAGCGACTGCCCCAGCATCCGCCCCATCGGCCAAGATGCACCCCACAACACCGCCATCCCCAGCAGTTTCAAATGTACAGAATAACGTTCCATCTCATTCCTTTATCAACAAAGGTCGTCTGAAAACCCGATTTCAAGTTTTCAGACGACCTTCTAGTATTGCTGTTGCCAACAGATTACTTGGGCTGCCAAGAGTCTTTCAGCGTGACCGTGCGGTTGAACACGGGCTGCTCTGGGCGGTGGTCTTTGCGGTCGGTCACGAAATAGCCCAGACGCTCAAACTGCCAACGGCTTTCGGCGGGCAGGTTTTTGGCTGCGGGTTCGGCGTAGGCGGTGATTTCTTTGACGGACTCGGGGTTGAGGAAATCGGTAAACGGCAGGTATTCGCCGTCTTCGCCGCGCACGGCATCGGGACGCTCGACGGTAAAGAGGCGGTCGTACAGGCGGACTTTGATTTCGGCGGCGTGTTCGGCGGAAACCCAGTGAATCACGCCTTTGACTTTTCTGCCTTCGGGATTTTTGCCCAAGGTGTCATGGTCGATGCTGCATTTGAGTTCAACCACATTGCCTGCCGCGTCTTTCACTACTTCGTCACACTTGATGACATAGCCGTGGCGCAGGCGCACTTCGCCGCCCAGGGTCAGGCGTTTGAAGCCTTTGGGCGGATTTTCGGCAAAGTCGTCGGCTTCGATGTAGATGGTTTGAGACACGGGGATTTCGCGCTCGCCCATTTCTTCGTGATTGGGATGGAACGCGGCACGGCGGCTTTGGGTTTTGCCGGCTTCAAAGTTGGTCAGGGTGACTTTGAGCGGGTTCAAAACCGCCATCAGGCGCGGGGCGGAGTTTTCCAACTCTTCGCGAATCGCGCCTTCCAACACGCTCATATCGACGATGTTTTCAGATTTGGAAATACCGGCGCGTTTGGCAAACAGGCGCAGGCCTTCGGGCGTGTAGCCGCGGCGGCGCATACCGGAAATCGTCGGCATACGCGGATCGTCCCAGCCGGTAACGTGGCCGTCTGAAACCAGTTGGTTCAGCTTGCGTTTGGACGTGATGGAATACAGAAGCTCCAAACGGGAAAACTCGTATTGGCGCGGGCGGGTGGCGTGCGGCGCAGGAATGTTGTCCAACACCCAGTCGTACAGCGGGCGGTGGGCTTCAAATTCGAGCGTACACAAGGAATGCGTGATGCCTTCGATGGCATCGGAAATGCAATGCGTGTAGTCGTACATCGGGTAGATGCACCATTTGTCGCCGGTGTTGTGGTGATGGGCGCGGCGGATACGGTAGATGACGGGGTCGCGCATATTGATGTTGCCTGATGCCATGTCGATTTTCAGGCGCAGGGTTTTGCTGCCGTCGGGGAATTCGCCGTTTTTCATGCGCGTGAACAGGTCGAGGTTTTCTTCGACGCTGCGGTCGCGGTAAGGGCTGTTTTTGCCCGCTTCGGTCAGCGTGCCGCGGTATTCGCGCATTTCTTCGGGCGTCAAATCATCAACATACGCTTTGCCGTCTTTGATTAAACCGACGGCGTAGTCGTAAAGTTGGTCGAAATAATTGGAAGCGAAACGCGGCTCGCCCGCCCAATGGAAACCCAGCCACTCGACATCTTCTTTGATGGCGTTGACGTATTCGTCGTTTTCTTTTTCGGGGTTGGTATCGTCGAAACGCAGGTTGCACAAGCCGTCGTAAATATACGCCAAACCGAAGTTCAGGCAGATGGATTTGGCGTGGCCGATGTGCAGGTAGCCGTTGGGTTCGGGCGGGAAGCGGGTTTGGATGGCTTCGTGTTTGCCGCTTTTTAAGTCTTCTTCGATGATGGTGCGGATGAAATGGTTGTCCGCGAATTGGTCTTTGTTGAGCATGGTCGGGAGCTATCTGAAAATATGATGTCGTGCCGATTTTACCTGAAAACAGGACGGCTTTACAGTCAATACAAGGTACAGAGGTCGTCTGAAAACCGTTTCAGACGACCTCTGTATAGACAATTACGAATCGGATGAAAGATTGGAATGGTCGGAAGCATTGTCTCCCGGACGTTTAAATGCGGTTGATGAATCGATAAAATCAACCAGCCGGTTCATCAACAGAACGATACCCAAAATAACCAAAATTGCGATTGGGTAAAAAATCCAAAGCAAACCGGTAGTGCCGATAAAAGACCAGCGCATGGACGCCCAAAATGCTTGAAGTGAGGATTTTTCCAAAGAGAGCAACTTGGGGCGGGCTGCGGTAGCGATAATGGAAGCAATCAGCGAACCAACATAAAATACAGGCAACCCTAGCCACAAAAAACCTGATCCGTGATGATCGTAATTAGGGGAGTAAGGGTCATTATGACTGTCAGCACTGTCTACCGCCATCATAAACAACAACCAAAGTATGGTTGTTATCCACACGCTGCCCGCCACAGTAGCAGGTCGCAAACGATGGGAAAGCAGGACATAAACCAGATTCGCCGAGACAAGCATCAACATACCGGCAATCAATGTAATCCCGAAGCGTTCGGGGTCTGCCTGACTGAACCATATCGAAGTCGTGATGATAATAATGATAGTGCCAGCCAATGAAAGGCCGGAAAATGTTCTTTCGCTGATACGGGGGAAATTCATCTTGATGTCTTTTCAAAACTGTTCTTCTGAATCCAAGAACATTCATGTACGGATGATTGTTTTCAGACGACCTGCACACTCAATAGCAGCTATCTGAAAACGCTTCCCCATTGTACCCGAATTTCATTAACCTTTTGTAACCCCCGAAATCAAAGCGGCACAGGCTCGGCAACCAGCCATTCTACGCCCGCATCGCCCAAAACCTTCTGCATGGCGGCTTCCGGTACGCGGTCGGTAAATACTTTGTCAAACGAGCCGATGTCGCCCAGCCTGACCAAGGCATTGCTGTTGAATTTGCTGTGGTCCACGCCCAAATACCTGACCCGCGCATTGGTCATCATCGCCTGCATGACGCTGACTTCTTTATAGTCGTAGTCCAAAAGCGATCCGTCGCTTTCCACGCCGTGCGTACTCATAACGGCATAATCGACTTTAAACTGATTGATAAAATCGACCGTCGCCACGCCCGTAATCCCGCCGTCCAAGGGGCGCACGACGCCGGAAGTGATGATGACGGTGTAGTCGGTGCGCGCGGACGTGATGGAGGCGACGTAAATATTGTTGGTGATAATCCGCAGGTTTTTACGCTGCTTGACCAACTCGGCGGCAACGGCTTCCATCGTCGTGCCTATGCTGATAAACAGCGACGAATTGTCGGGAATGTGGGCGGCAATCAGGCGGGCGATGGCGTTTTTTTCATTTTGGCAGTGTTTTCGCTTGCCTTGAGCCACGCCGCCGGAAATATCGCCGACCGACGCTCCGCCGTGATAACGCTTCAACTGCCGCGTTTCACTCAATTCCTGTATGTCGCGGCGTATGGTCTGCGGGGTCACGTCCAAGGCTTCCGCAAGCTGCTCGACCGTCATGAAATGCTGCTCGCGTACCAGGGCGAGGATGTGTTCGTGTCTTTGTATTTTCGGTTTCATCTGGATTCGTTTCAATTCGTTCCGGTTCGTTTGAATTCGGATTGTACGCCTTTTGCCCAAAATCGGAAAAGGCTGCCGCCGATTCGGCTTTACCCAAAACCAAAGGTCGTCTGAAAACCTGAATCCCGGTTTTCAGACGACCTTTTTGCTGTGTCCGTGTTATTCCGCTTCGTATTTGCGTTCCAAACGCTCCACGCACGCGCTTAAGTGTTTGCGCATGACTTTGACCACGCGGTTGCGTTTGCCGTTGACCAGCAGGTCGAGGATTTCGCGGTGTTCGGAATGGGTGTGGGTGTTGATGGTGCGTTTTTCATGACGCTGCGCATCGAAGACGGCGACGATGAGCGAAGAGCGGGCGCACAGGGTGTTCATGATGTCGAACAAGACGTTGTTGTCGATCAGGCGCGCCAGTTCGACATGGAAGGCGTTGGACAGGCGGTTCCAACCCACGCGGTCGCCACTGTCGGACGCCTGTTCTTCACGCTCGATCATGGCGTAGAGCGGCTGGAGGCGGGTTTCCAAATCGGGCATATCGGACAGGAGGTTCAAAATCATGCTTTCCATTTCGATACGCGCGTTGAACACGTCCTGCATTTCCTTCAAATCGGGAACATGAACGAACGCGCCGCGATTGGGTTGCAAATCAACGATTTTGTCGTGTGCCAACAGGGACAGCGCGCCGCGCACGGTATTGCGCGAGCAAACCATCTGGCGGCAAAGCTCGGATTCGGTCAGTTTTTTGCCGGGCAGCAAAACATGGTCGGTGATGCCGTCCAAAATCAGGGCGTAAACGCGGAACAGCTCCGAATCATGCCTGCCTGGCGGCATCATGGAAGAAGGGGTAGGCGCATGGAGGGTATCGTTATCGGTATTCATTATTTAAGCTCTCCTCATAGTCTGGCGTGTCATATCGTTTGAAATAACAGAAATTTTTCAGCAGCGGCAAACCGCCCCTTATCGCTTTTTGCTTGATTCCATTTCGATATAGCACAAAATCTGATTAAGATATAATTAAAAATTGTTGACAATCTCTAGTGAAGCTTGCACAATATCCTCACAAGGCCAAGTTATGAAGGCTGATAGAGAGAGAATCCACAATAAGCAAGCAGATATATTCATAGTGTAGCGTGAATATATCTGCTTTTTTGTCGGGCGGGCTTTATTCACGCTTTAACAATATTCCGCCTCTAAACGCTTTTCAGACGACCCCTGAAGGATACGGGGGGTCGTCTGAAAAATTACTCCGCTTCGACGGTTTCAAAACTGTGGGTGATTTTCGCCGCCTTGCCCAGCATAATCGAAGCGGAACAATATTTTTCGGCGGACATCTGCACGGCGCGCTCGATGGCGGATTCGGTCAGGTTGTGTCCGATGACTTTAAAATGGATGTGGATTTCGGTAAACACGCGCGGGGCATCGTCGGCACGCTTCGCAGTAACCGTCGCCTGGCAGTCCACCACCTTTTGACGCTGCTTCTCGGCAATCATCACGACATCAATGCTGGAACAGCCCGCCACACCCAAAAGCAGCATTTCCATCGGGCTGGGACCGCGTTTTGCCTGCCCTTCCGCCGCCGCGCCTTCCATAACGACGCTGTGTCCGTTTTCGGTCGTGCCGACAAAGCACATTCCGTCTATCCATTTTGATGTAACTTGCATGATGTCTCTTCCGCGAAGTTGAAGTTGGTTTGCCCAATATTGTAAACAAATTTGACTGATAAATATAGCAAGAGGTCGTCTGAAATTTCCGTTTCAGACGACCTTATTCAATCCCGATAAGCCCAATGATTGACCGGACCGTGTCCCGCGCCGATGTTCAAAGGGTTGCGAATCGCTTCGGTAATGTATTTTTTGGCGGTTTGCACGGCTTCGAGTGTTTCGAAACCTTTTGCCAACTCGGCGGCGATACAGGCGGAGAATGTGCAGCCCGTACCGTGCGTATGCGCCGTCGGAAAGCGGCGGTCGGCAAATTCAAACACGTCATCCGGTGTAAACAGCCAGTCGATGCAGTATTCGCTGCGGCTGTCGCCCAAATGCCCGCCTTTAATCACCACGTTTTTCACGCCGCAATCTTGCAGGATTTTAGCAGCGCGTTCCGCATCTTGGCGGTTTTCAATGCGCACGCCCGTCAAGGCTTCCGCTTCAGGCAGGTTCGGCGTCAGAATGTCCGTGTCGGGCAACAGCAGACGTTTCATCGCTTCGACGGCAGAATCCTGCAACAGCGGCGCGCCGCCTTTGGCAATCATCACCGGATCGAGGACGCGCTTGCCGAAACGGCATTTTTTCAGATTTTCGGCAACGCATTCAATCACTTGAGCCGTACCCAGCATCCCGATTTTATAGGCGCGGATTTCAAAATCGGCGCGGACGGCTTCGATTTGCGCGGTAATGATGTCGGTCGGAACCAGATGCACCGCCGATACGCCGAGCGTATTTTGCGCGGTCACGGCAGTCAACACGCTGGTGCCGAACACACCGCGCATCTGAAACGTCTTCAAATCCGCCTGTATCCCCGCCCCTCCGCCGGAATCCGAGCCGGCGATGGTCAGCGTTTGGACGAATGTTTCTTCCATTTGGCTTCTCCTATTGTTTGGTTTGATGAAACGGTTCGGATAGCGGTTTGAAGTTCTTTTCGTTTGTTTGGACCTATCAGCCCAATTTTTTTAATTCTCGGCTCAAGATGCCGTGTATTTCCAGCGCCGTTTCGTAGCGGTCTTCTTTGGCGGGAACCGGCTCCAGAAAATGCAGCTCCACCTTGCTGGAAGGCTGGCTGATGATCATACAGATGGATTGCCACAGGCTGGTATCGCCCACATAAGCCGCCTGAAGGTTCGGACTGGTGCCGTCGGGATTGGGGTAGCGGCAGAGCATGGGGATAATGGGAACGCCTGCATCGTAGGCGGTTTGGAAAAAGCTGGGCTTGAACGGGAGGATTTCATAACCTTCCGTACTCGTCCCTTCCGGGAAAATGGTTACAGTATCGCCGTTTTTAAGGGCTTCGGTTACCGTGGCGATTTTAGCGGTATTGCCTTTGGTGCCTTTATTGCGTGAAACGTAAACGGTCTGCGCCTGCGTGGCGAGATAGCCGACCACCGGCCATTTGGCGACATCGTCTTTTGCCACAAACCGACCCGGAAAAGCGCCGTTGACCGCCATGATGTCCAACCAAGAGATATGGTTGCTGATTAACAACTGCGCCCGCCCTTCCTGAGGCAACGTACCGAAGGTTTCCAGCTTCATGCCGCAGGAAGCGAGGACGCGCAGCGACCAGATTTGGATAGCGCGCAGTTTGCGCCGTTTGCTGTAAAAGGGAAACAGGAAGAACATTTCCGCCATACCGTAAAGCAGGCAGATGCCGATGCAGAGCAGGCGGAAGGTAAAACGTAGTTTGGCAATCATAAGGTTGTGGTGTGTGCAATCTTGGTATAGAGTGAAACCGCTAAAAATCAATTATAGTCAATTAAAATCAAAATAGGACAGTAA